>NZ_DAWEMK010000153.1:1612-3142 GCF_052362415.1 Paratractidigestivibacter sp.
GCGGGTTGCGTATTTTCGGAAAACCGAGGGATGGTCGACCCATATGGTTCAAACGTAGTAGATAGGTCGTTTTCGTGGCGCGGCCTCAAAACAGTCTTTTGGGACGGGTGGTATCCTTGGTAGCCCTGTGCTGCAAACGCACCTTAAACGCAAGGAGTCCCATGGATCTTATCGCCCAGCTTGCCCGCGAGCTCAACCTTAAGGCCGTCAATGTCGAGGCGGCCGTCAAGCTCATCGACGAGGACAACACCATCCCCTTTATCTCGCGCTACCGCAAGGAAGCCACGGGCGGCATGGACGACGTCGCCCTGCGCGCGCTCGACGAACGCCTGTCCTGCCTGCGCAACCTTGAGCAGCGCAAAGAGGACGTCATCCTGCTCATCGACGCCCAGGGCAAACTCACGCCCGAGCTCGAGCAGCAGATTCGCGAGGCCACGCAGCTCCAGCGCGTCGAGGACCTCTACAAGCCCTACCGTAAAAAGCGCATGACCCGCGCGCAGAAGGCCCGTGAGGCAGGCCTGGAGCCGCTCGCCAATATGATCATCATGCAGGCCTCCGCCAAGGGCAGCGCGCTCGACGCCGCCGCGGCCTATATCAACGAGGACGCCGGCTTCGACACCGCCGAGAAGGCGCTCGCCGGTGCCGCCGACATCGTGGCCGAGACAGTGGCCGAGGACCCCGAGAACGTCGCCGACCTGCGCGCCTTTACGCAAAACACCGCCGATATCGTTGTCGAGGCGACCGACCCCGCCGAGAAGACTCCCTACGAGCCCTACTACAACTTTGACGAGCCGCTGCGCCGCATCCCCAACCACCGCGTGCTGGCCATCGACCGCGGCGAGCGCGAGGGCAAGCTCCGCGTGCGCGTGAACGTCGACGGCGCTGCCGCCACTGCGCGTCTCGGCAGCCGCTGGCCCCGCCGCCAGGGCGTCTTCGCGCCCGTCTTTGACGCCGCCATCGCCGACGGCTACAAGCGCCTGATGGCCCCCTCGCTGGAGCGCGAGGCCCGCGCCAAGCTCACCGTCCGTGCTCAGACCGAGGCCATCAACGTCTTTGCCAAGAACCTTGAGGGCCTGCTCTCGGCCCGCCCCGTCCGCGGCGCCCGCGTGCTCGCGCTCGACCCGGGCTACCGCACCGGCTGCAAGGTCGCCGTCATGGACGAGACCGGCAAGCTGCTTGACCACGGCGTGGTCTACCCCACCAAGCCGCGCCACGACGTCGCCGGCACCAAGCGCGAGCTCGCCCGCCTCGTCAAAAAGGACGGCGTCAACACCATCGTTATCGGCAACGGCACCGCCAGCCGCGAGACCGAGGAAGTCGTCTCGGAGTTCATTGCCGAGCAGGCGCCCGGCTTGCGCTACACCATCGTGAACGAGGCCGGCGCGTCGGTGTACTCCGCCTCCGAGCTCGCGAGCCAAGAGTATCCCGACCTGGACGTCACCGTGCGCGGCGCCATGAGCCTGGGCCGCCGCTTGCAGGACCCGCTGGCCGAGCTCGTCAAGATTCCGCCCCAGTCCATCGGCGTGGGCC
>NZ_DAWEMK010000154.1:0-2119 GCF_052362415.1 Paratractidigestivibacter sp.
TAGCCATGTATGACAACGATATCGTGCCCGGCCGCAACGACCTCTGCTGGTGCGGCTCCGGAAAGAAGTACAAGAAGTGCCACGCCGCGTTCGATCAGCGGCTCGACCGCCTGGCGACCGAGGGCGAGGAGGTTATGCCTCGCGGCCTGCTCAAGACCCCCGCGGACATCGAGGGCATCAAGCGCTCCGCAGCAATCAACATCGGCGTGCTCGACATGGTCGGCGAGCGCATCGCCGCGGGCGTGACCACCGCCCAGATCGACCAGTGGATCCACGACTACACCGTCGAGCACGGCGGCATCCCCGCCGACCTCAACTACGAGGGCTACCCCAACAGCGTCTGCACCTCCATCAACGACGCCGTCTGCCACGGCATCCCCTCCGACGACGTGCTGCGCGAGGGCGACATCGTGAACATCGACTGCTCGACCATCCTCGACGGCTACTTCTCGGACTCGAGCCGCATGTTCTGCATCGGCGAGGTCTCCGACGAGCGCCGCCGCCTCGTCGACGTCACGCGCGAGTCCGTCCAGGCGGGCCTCGCCGCCGTCAAGCCCTGGGTCCACCTCGGCGACATGTCCCACGCCGTCCAGGAGTGCGTCGAGGCCGCCGGCTTCAACGTGGTCCGCGAGTTCGGCGGCCACGGCATCGGCCTCGAGTTCCACGAGGACCCCTTCGTCGGGTTCGTCGGCGAGCCAGGAGAAGGGCCCGTCCTCGTTCCGGGCATGTGCTTCACCATCGAGCCCATGGTCAACGCCGGCGCGCCGGGCATCAACATGAACGACCCCAACGGATGGACCGTGCGCACCGCCGACGGCTCGGACTCCGCGCAGTGGGAGGTCCAGCTCGTCGTGACCGACGACGGCTACGAGCTGCTGAGCTGGTAAGATACCCTCTAAGGGACGCACATCGCCCATTCCGGCGGATCGATCGCACGGGCAATGCCGCCCGCGGCAGGACCACACGCCCTGCCGCGGGCGATTTTCGTATAGCGAGAGGAGCACCATGGCGCTCATCGACGACATCGAGGCGTTCGAGCCCGGCTGCGAGCAGGAGGCCGCCGACCGCGAGCTGTTCCTGCAAAGGCTCGCCTGCGACCCCGAGGTATGGGTGCGCACCTCGCCGGCACACCTGACGACCTCCGCCTGGACGGTCGACGCGCAGGGCGAGCAGGCGCTTCTCGTCTACCACAAGATCTACGACAGCTGGAGCTGGGTGGGCGGCCACGCCGACGGCGAGCGCGACCTCGCGGCGGTCGCGCTGCGCGAGCTCGAGGAAGAGACGGGCGCCGCAGGCGGCCGCGTCGTGCCCGCGCAGACGGGCTCCCCGATCCTCTCGCTCGAGGCGCTGCCCGTCGCCGGCCACATGCGCCGCGGTGCGTGGGTGCCGTCGCACGCGCACCTGAACGTCACCTACCTCGTGGTCGCCGACCCCACGGAGCCCCTGCGCATCGCGCCCGACGAGAACGCCGGGGTCCGCTGGGCCCCGCTCGACGACGTGGCGCGCCTCTCGACCGAGCCGTGGATGTGCGAGCACGTCTACGCCAAGCTCATCGCCCGCACGCGCAGAAGGTAGGCCGGCATCAGCCCAGCGCGCCCCGCGCCCCGTCTCGCCCCGCGCCCTACCTCGCCACGGGGTCGACGTTCGGCTCGTCCTGCAGCTGGGAGCTGTAGATCCCCTGCCCATCGCTGAACAGGTCATAGAACTGCATCGTCGCGAAGTCGGCGCGCGCCTGGTCAGTCGCATCGATGCCGCAGTCGACGTTGGGCAAGAACCATCCGCCCGCCGCGTCCTCGTAGCACGCCGCGCTGATCTCCGGGAGGGCGCGCCGCAGCTCGATGTGCGCCTTCTGGAAAGAAGTGAGCGGCGCGCCGATGAGCTGCGCTACCTCCGAGGCCAAAAAGCTCGCGGAGACGTCGTCCACCTCGCTGACCTGGTCGCACCCCGCGATGTCGTAGTTGGCCCACACGACGTAGTCGGTCTGGTAGACGCGCCGCGCGTGCTCGGCGGCGTCCTCGCCCGGATACCACAGGTCGTTGTACCCCTGCGTCAAGTACGGCTGATGGTCGCCGAAGAACACGAGGACCACCGGCCGGTCGAGCACGCGGAGCCGCTCGAT
>NZ_DAWEMK010000154.1:2129-3120 GCF_052362415.1 Paratractidigestivibacter sp.
GAAGTACTCCAGGTCCTCGTCCAAGTGTCGGATCAGCGAGACGTACTCGTCCACCAGCGGGTCGTCCGCGCCGCGCGCAGTCGGCCATCGAGTTGAAGTACTCGGGCCCGGTGTAGCCCGCGTGCATGCCGTCGAAGATGGAAAGGTCGGAGAACGTCTCGTTCATCACGGCGACCACGCTCGGGCGCTCCTGGGCGAACTGCGCCTCCGCGGCGCCGCGGGCGAGGCCGAGCGCGTCGTCGGACGAGTCGTAGGCCGCCTCAAAGCTGGAAAGAAGGGCTTCTCCCCCGTTCGCGCTGTAGCCCTCGGGCTTCGTCGGCTGCATGAGCTGGCAGGCGGCGATGAAGGTGGGGATGTAGGCCTGGGTCGAGTAGCTCTCCACGATGTACCAGGAGTTGATGGTGATGCCGTACGAGGAACAGTAGTCCACGCCGGTCACGTTCGACACGATGCACGCGAGCACGGCCGCGCCGGCGATCGCGTTCGCAAGGATGCCCGCGTTCCTGTGGGCAGGCGAGAAGCACGCGTCGCTGAAGTGCTCGGGCCGGCGGCGAAAGCGCGCCAACACGACGCACACAAGCAGCGCCGCCACGCCTGCGGTGAGCCCCCACAGGCACTGAGCGGACAGCGTGTACACGTAGCCGTCCGACACCGCGGCCGCGGTGCCGATGGCGAGCATGTCTCCCGGCTGGATCGGCTGCCCCTTAAAGAGGAACACGAAATGCTCGGCCACGCCGATGCCCATACTCGCCACCGGGACGAGCGAGGGCAAGACCGCGTGCCGCTGCCCCAGGAAGTAGAGGCCCACAAGCGCGGCGTACAGGAGCTCCCACTCGACGAAGACCGTGCGTGCGTTGACCTGCTCGAGCGCGAAGTTGTGCGGGAGCTCAACGGCGAGCACGCATATGGCCGCGGCAGCGGCGAGCGCGGTGAGCGCGACGAAGACCGAGACCACGCGGTACGCGGTCCAGTCCGAGGGCGCCGCGGCGAG
>NZ_DAWEMK010000155.1:0-1344 GCF_052362415.1 Paratractidigestivibacter sp.
CCTGCCTCTTCCAGACGCTCGGCCCACTCGATGTTGTTCTGCTCGTCAAAGCGGGCGCGGAGCTCCATGAGCACCGTGACCTCTTTGCCGTTCTCGGCGGCATCGATCAGCGACTCGCATAGGCGGCTCTGCTTGGCCACGCGGTAGAGCGTGATGCGCAACGAGATGCACTCGGGATCGTAGGCTGCCTCGTGTACCAGATCCAGGAACGGATTCATGGCCTCGTAAGGGTAGAAGAGCAGCTTGTCGTGCTGCAGCACCTGCTCGCGGATGGAGCGGGTCATGTCGATGGTGGGGTTGGGCTGTGGCTTAAACGGCGTAAAGAGGAGCTCGTTGCGCAGGTGCTCGGGAATCTTGCCCTCAATGCCAAAGACGTAGCCCAGGTTGAGCGGGATATCGCAGGTAAAGACAGAGCGGCGCGAAAGCTCGAGCGCCTTGCGGATAGTCTTGAGCGTCGCCTTCTCGAGCGACCCCGAGACCGCGAGCACTACCGGCTGCAGGCGCAGGCGCTTCTTGAGAATGCGCTTCATGTGCTGGCGGTAGTCCTCTTCCTCTTCGATGCCCTCGCCGTCCGGATCGATGTCGGCGTTGCGGGTGACGCGGATCAGCGCACGATCCAGCGGCTTATAGGAGCCAAAGCAGCTGTCCAGGCAGGCGAGGATGACGTCCTCGAGCAAGATGTAGGAGTAGGTGCCGGTGGGCGAGGGGATCTCGACCACGCGGTTCATCGAGGCGGGAATCTCGATAAGGCCCAGTAGGCTCTCCTCGTCGGTGGCGCCGTCCAGACCACAGGCCAGATAGAGCGCGCCGTTGCGCAGGTTGGGGAAGGGGTGGCGAGGATCGATGACCAGCGGCGAGATGACCGGCGACACGTAGGCCTGGAAGTAGCGGGTTACAAAGGTGCGCTCCTCGGGCGTAAGCGAATCGATGTGGGCGCGGTGAACGCCCAAGGTGTCGAGCTTGCCCTCGATGCTCTTAAAGATGGACTCCCAACGGGTAAGGAGCCCGGGCATTTCGGCCATGACAGCATCGACCTGTTCGGAGGCGGTCATATTGCTCTTGTTGTCGACAGGCTGTTTTTTGAGCTCTGCCAGATCGGACAGGCCGCCCACGCGCACCATGAGAAACTCGTCGAGGTTAGACTCGAAAATCGACACGAACTTTAGACGCTCGAACAGCGGAACGGTCTCGTCGAAGGCTTCGTCAAGCACACGGTTGTCAAAGCGCAGCCAGCTAAGCTCTCGGTTTTGCGTATATGAAAAATCACGCGGCGGCTTGCGCAGCTTTGCGGCGGCTTGCTTCTTTTCGATTTTGCTCGGCATATGCATCTGTCCGTTCAGTCCC
>NZ_DAWEMK010000155.1:1354-3120 GCF_052362415.1 Paratractidigestivibacter sp.
TAGCCTAACTCTAATTCACTATTGTCTCAATTTAGTCGACCGGTGGCACGGACGTATCGCGTGAACGGTATCTTTACCTACTTCTTACGCTGACAAGTCATAGGACTGACGCCCTGCCCGTCTGCAAGCGGTCTATATCCTCACTCAACTGGTGCGAAAGTGTGAATAAGAATGATAGATAGCTGAATATCATCGAATACAGACAGAAACACGAACAAGCGTCATTTATATACATAAAACCGTTTTAGCTATGCAATTCCTAATCGAAAAATTGGAGTTGTAATTGCAAATGAATTTTGAGAAAAAAGAGCGTTTACCTTAGAAAAGTTACTTTAGAACGCCGAAGTACATCATGGGGGAATCACATGCGATATACCGTTCATCGCACTTTGTTGACCGTTCGGGGGCGAGGTGGAATTGCGGGTGGTTTTTGGATATAACTAGAGCTGTCAGCAAGCAGCGTCCCATACGGAGGGGCGCTGATACATTCGGCCAGTAAGGCCCGAAAGAAAGGTAGGAGGCCATGACGAAAGGTCTGCACGTGCCTTCCGAGATCGGCAAGCTCAGGAAGGTCTGCCTGCACCGTCCCGGCGACGAGCTCCTCAACCTGCCGCCCGACGAGCTCGAGCGACTCCTGTTCGACGACGTCCCGTTCCTGGAGGTCGCGCAGCAGGAGCACGACACCTTCGCCCAGATCCTGAGGGACCAGGGCGTGGAGGTCCTCTATCTCGAGAACCTCGTCGCCGAGGTGTTCGACCAGGTCCCCGGCGCCCGCGCCGAGTTCACCGACCAGTACATCGCCGAGGCAGGCATCCGCGGCCAGCACATGCCGCAGATCGTCCGCGAGAAGCTGGACTCCATCGAGGACAACCTCGAGTTCGTCAAGAAGACCATGGCCGGCATGACCAAGGCCGAGATCGACATGCCCCTCACGGCGTCCACGACCCTCGACTCCCTGGTCAACTCCGAGTCCGAGTCCGACCTGATCATCGACCCGATGCCCAACCTCTACTTCACCCGCGACCCGTTCGCGGTCGTCGGCGAGGGCGTCAACCTCAACCGCATGTACTCGGTCACCCGCAACCGCGAGACCCTGTACGGCAAGTACGTCTTCAAGTACCACCCCGACTACAAGGACGTCTCGCTGTACTTCCGCCGCGACTGCCAGTTCCACACCGAGGGCGGCGACGTGCTGAACATCAACGAGAAGACCCTCGCCGTCGGCATCTCCCAGCGCACCCAGGCCGCCGCTATCGACGTCATGGCCCAGAACATCTTCTGGAACTCCGACTCCAAGGTCGAGCGCATCCTGGCCTTCGACATCCCGGTCTCGCGCGCCTTCATGCACCTCGACACGGTCTTCACCCAGATCGACGTCGATAAGTTCACGATCCACCCCGCCATCATGGGCACCCTGCGCGTCTACGAGCTGACCGCCGGCAAGAACCCGGGCGACGTGAACATCCGCCTGATCGAGGACACCCTCGAGCACGTCCTGGAGGACGCCACCGGCGTCGACCAGGTCAAGCTGATCCCCTGCGGCGGCGGCGACCCGATCGCGGCCTCCCGCGAGCAGTGGAACGACGGCTCCAACACCCTGTGCGTCGAGCCCGGCAAGATCTGCGTCTACGCCCGCAACACCGTCACCAACGACGTGCTGTACAAGGAGGGCCTGGACCTTCTCGTCGTGCCCTCCGCCGAGCTCTCCCGCGGCCGCGGCGGCCCGCGCTGCATGAGCATGCCCTTCTGGCGCGAGGACCTCTAAG
>NZ_DAWEMK010000156.1:0-3036 GCF_052362415.1 Paratractidigestivibacter sp.
GCTCACATGCGGATTGGGTCAACGGGTCGTATGACGACTGGGTCGGCGTCTGGGGTTGAGGGAACCCGCAGACGGCTCATGCTCGGCGTGGGGACATTCATCGACGACGAGGGCGGTTACACGACGGTCGCCGTCGCGGTTGCGCTGCTCCTGAGCGTCTCGCTCGTGTTCTCTGCGGCGTCGGCGCAGTGGGTGTCGGCACGCTCGGGCGAGGTCCAGCAGGTGGCCGATGCCGCCGCGGCCTCGGGGGCCAACGCCGTGGCCGCCTACGCCACCATCGCCCAGACCCTCGACGCCTGCGTCCTCAGCATGGGGCTCGCGGGCATGGTCACCTGCGGGGCGGGGCTCGTCGCGTCGTGTGTGCCGCCGCTCGCAGCTACCGGTGCCGAGCTTGTCTCCTGCGGGACGCAGGTCCTCTCCGCGCGCCGGGACTTCTCGCGAAGCGCCGCCTCGGGGCTGCGGACGCTCGAGGCGGCGCTGCCGGCCATCGTGGTATCGAATTCGGCTGCTTGCGTCCTGGCAAATTCCGAGGAGGGGCTGGCCTACGCCGGGTGCGCCGTGCCCTTTCCCCAACGCTCTCAGTCGAATTTCTCGGCGCTCGAGGCGGACGTCGACGACTCTGCGGCGGAGCAGTTGGCGCAGCAGATGCGCGAGCTCGCGGCCAAGGAGCGGGAGGCGAAGGAGCGGGCCGACGCCGCACGGGAGCGCGGCTGGAGGGCGGACTGCGGCGAGCGGCCGTACTGCCTGTGGCAGCGTGCCCAGACGCTCGCCGGCCTCGGCGATGGCGAGAACCCCTGCTACCCCTCCGCCGATTCATGGTCCTTCGGGGCCCCGCTGCAGCGGGCCCGGGCGTACTACGCGGCGAGGCTCGGCTCCTGCTCCGTGGACGGGCCGGGTGCCGAGCAGCTCACCGACGACGCATGCCGGCGGGCCTTCTACGAGTTCGCGCTGGGGGAGGTACGCCGTGGGTCGTACGCGGAGTCGCCCGACGGCGGTGTGGAGATCGACCTCCCGAGCCTGCCCCACAACGCCGACGAGACGCGCGCGACCACCCTGTACACGGACGCTGCCTGGCCGTGCTCGGCAGCCGAGGGCGGGCGCGTCCTTCACTCGTCCATGAAGTGCCCCGGGGCGGACGGAGGGTTCTGCGGCACGGCCTCGCTTGCCGATCTCGAGGCGGGAAGCGTCCTCAAGTGCGGCGAGTGCCGAATGAGCGTGGGGGAGCTGGGCCGCGCCGCTGCCGCCTCGACCTCGATCGAAAACGGCTTCGAGCATTGGTGGCGCGAGGTCGTTGAGGCGTCCAAGGACTATCAGAAGGCAAAAAAGGAGGAGGTCGAGGCCAGAAAGCAGCTCAAGGAGAAGGCCGAGCAGGGCTCCGATATGTTCAAACGGGCGATCGACGCCCTGACCGTGACGAGGCCGAAGCTCTGCCCGCCGGGTGCCTACGGGTGCGTGGCCGTGGTCGCCCGCGGTGAGGGGGCGGCGGTCCCCTCCGAGCTCACCTCCGTGTTCCTCTCGGCCGCGGCACTGCCGCCCGGGGCGGCGGTCTCCGGCGCGGCGCTCGCGCCGGACGACTCGACCGCCGAGAACAACGTCCTGGCCAGCTTCTTCGACGGCGTCTCTGCCGACGGCTCGCTCGCGGGCAGCATGGCGGACGGCGTGGCCACGCTCTGGGGCAGGCTGCTCGTGGGGTACGGGTCGGCCTACGGCTCGGTCGCGGAGGCGGGCGGAGGGTTTCTCGACAAACTCGATGGGGTGCTCGGCGGCTCCGCCGGCTCTTGGCTCAAGCGGAGGCTCGGCGAGATCATGGAGACGTGCGGGCTCACCCCCTCTGACATGCGCCTGCGCAAGCCCGTGCTCGTGAACACGCGGGAGATCCTGGGCCAGGCGGGCTACGACAAGGCGTCGACCGTGCGGGGGCTCATAAACGAGCTCCCGGATTCCGGGGACGTCTCCGATTACGTGAGGGCGTTCGCGGGATGGGCGCTCGCCACCTACGGCGACGAGGACTTCACCGTGGCCGAGCTCACGGTACCCGGCACCGAGCTCAAGATCCCGCTCAAGGTGAACCTCAAGAAGCTGGCGGGCGCGCTGTGAGGCGCCGGGCCGCCTCCCTCGGCGCCCGCGAGGGACAGATGACGGTTGAGCTTGCCGTCCTCGTGCCTCCGGCGATCGTGGTCGCGCTCATCGTCTTCAACCTCATGGGATTCCTCGACGCGTGCGCGGTGTTCGACCAAGCGAGCCTGACCGCGGTGGTCGCCCATGGCGTCGCGCCGGCGGGGACCCAGACCGCCGAGGTCGCCGAGGCCGAGGTCGCTGCGGCGATCCGCGACGCCCTGGGAAGGGAGGGGGTCTGCGAGGTGGAGGTGAGGACGAGCGGCGCCGGCGAGGATGCGCCCCCGGGGTCGCTCGTCATGTCCCCGCTGCTCACGCGCTATACCTGCACGCTCAGGTACCGGCCGTGGCCGCGGCATCTGCGGATGCCCGGAATCACGCTGGAGTCGCCGGCGGCGCTCACGCACGAGCGCTCGCTCGTCGTCGACCGGTATCGGCCAGGGGTGGTGATCTGAGATGGCCTGGGCAAGGCTCGAGGCGGACGAGCGCCCCGGCGAGGTGCTCGAGGTCCGCGTGCTCAACACCCGGGCGCAAAAGCTCCGCGGGCTGTTGGGCACGGGCCCCGAGGCTCCGCCCGTCATGCTCACTCGCTGCTCGTCGGTGCACACCTTCGGGATGCCGTACGCGCTCGACCTCGCCTTCGTCGGCGAGCGCGGGGAGGTTCTCGAGGTCTGCCGCGCGGTGGGCGGGGGGAACGTGGAGTCTAGGGAGGGCGCGTCCTGCGTGATCGAGCGCCCCGCCGCGCCGGGGGACTGGCTTCGCGAGGGCGACCATCTGTGGGCGCAGGCCGTGAGCGCCGACGGTTTTCTGGGGTCGCGACGATGAAGAGGGAGGATGCTCATGGGAATGGGCTACGCAAAGAAGACCTGCCCTAGATGCGGGGAGATGCTCTATGAGGACATGCAGGTCTGTTACGGCTGT
>NZ_DAWEMK010000157.1:0-2944 GCF_052362415.1 Paratractidigestivibacter sp.
ATATACCTGTGCGTGCAAAACCACGTGAACTCTCCCAGGAGGCATCCATGCAGGCGATCGAGGCCTTCTTTGGTTGGCTCTTCGGCACGCGGACGGGCGTCGTCGCGCTCGTGCTCGGGGGCATCGTGCTGTGCTTGCTCATCGCCGTCGTGATGGAGCGCAAGACCAAGACCACGTACTTCAACCACGAGAAGAGCGACGACGACTGGAGCCTCTTCGACGACGATGACGAGGACGAGTAGGGCCTAGGCGGACAGGGGTCGACCTGACGCGACTCAGGGCCGGGCCCGCGGATCTGGCCCGCGGCGTTTCTAGGGGCCGGGCTTCCTAACCCCCAAACGAGGGACGTTTTTGGCATGGAAAACGGTCGAAAACGTCCCTCGTTTGGGGGTTAGCTATTACGGGCCCGGACCTAGCAAGAAGCACGGGGAGAAGGCCCGCCAGGCACAAAAAAAGGCCCCCGACCGAAGCCGGGAGCCTTCTTCAATTCATGGTGCGGGCGAAAGGACTTGAACCTTCATGAGATTGCTCTCATACGGACCTGAACCGTACGCGTCTGCCAATTCCGCCACGCCCGCGTGCAAGAATGGATGATACCAAAACCCCGTAAACTATGTAAAGGGATTTTTTGGCTAGAATAGTTGAATATCACGGCTGACGTCGAACACGCCTCAAACACACAAGGAGCCGCCGTGGGCACACCGACTTCAACGCCGCTCGTAACCAGAAGCATGAACCAGCCCCAGCAGCCCGAGAACCTGCTCTTGGGCCGCTACCGCGTCTTGGCGCGGCGCGGCACGGGCGGCTTCGGCACCGTGTGCACCTGCTGGGACACGCGGCTGCAGCGGCGCGTCGCCATCAAGCGCATGCCGCTTGTGGACAACAGCGCCGACGGCATCGGCGCCTCGACCGTCGACGAGGTCCTCGCCGAGGCGCGCACGGCATGCCTGCTCGCCCACCCCAACATCGTGAGCGTGATCGATTTCGAGCTGGACGCCGGCTACGCCTACCTGATCATGGAGTACGTCGACGGCCTCAACCTCGCCGAGCTCCTTGCCCGCGTGGAGGGCGGCCGGCTCACCCACGAGGAGTGCGCCCACATCCTCTCGTCGTGCGCCCGCGCGCTCGCCTATGCGCACGAGAACCGCGTCCTGCACATGGACATCAAGCCGACGAACATCATGATCGACCGCATGGGCACGGTGAAGGTCGCCGACCTCGGCATGGCCGAGCTCGGCGCCGCGGCCGGCTACGGAGGGGCGCGCGGGGGCACCGTGGGCTATATGCCCCCCGAGCAGATCGAGGGCATGCTTGTGGACGAGCGGGCCGACGTCTTTAGCCTCGCGTCCGTGCTCTGGCAAGCCCTCACGGGCAAGAACCCCTTCATCGCGGCAAGCGCGGGGGCGTCCCTGGAAAAGATCCGCCGCGGGCCGCGCATCGGCAAAGACGCCTCGGACCTTGACCTCGACATCGAGGACGCGCTCGTACGGGCACTCGCCCCGACGGCGTCCGATCGCACGAGCTCCGTCGACGAGCTCGCCTGCGAGCTTGTGCCCAAGCTCGGCGACCCGGCCGAGGGGCAGGCCTCCTTGGCCGAGCTCATCGAGCAGTCCGAGAAGGACGACCAAGTCGACGAGGGCGAGTGGGGCCGCGCCCACCTCCCCTTCCACCTGCGCATGCCGCAGGCGTGGGCCGTCGTCGAGCGCGCCCTGCCCGCGCTCGCCGTGGCGGCCTTCGCCGCGGCGGCGCTGCCCGGCTTCTCCGGCATTCCCGCGGCGACGAGGCTCGCGGGTGCCGCCGCGTCCTGCGCGCTGGCGGCCATCTGGCCCCCGTCGGCCACGCTGACCTGCGGGGCGTTCTCGGTCCTCGCCATCGCGACCACCTCGCCTGCGAGCTCGTCGTTCATCCTGGCGTCGGCGGTGGGCGCGGCGCTTGTCGCCTGGTGGTGCCTGGTCGGGCGCGGCGAGGGCATGGCGTCGGTGGCGCTTCTTGCCCCGTGGGCGAGCGGCCAGCCCTATGCCGGGGCCCAGCTCGCGGGCTTCACGCTCGACCCGCTGGCGGCGCTTGCCACCGGCGGCTTCACATACCTGATGGGAACCATAATGGGCTGCGTCGTGGGGGCGGGATTTGCCGCCGAGCAGGCGACGCCGGCCGTGCTGCTGGCGCTCGCCAACCCCGCCACCTGGCTTTGCGCGGGTGCCGCGGCCTGCGCTTCTTGGCTTTCGTCCATCGTGGCCATGAGGGGGACCGTCGCCTCGGGGATCGTCGGCCAGGCGCTCGGCGCCGGCGTGCTCATCGCCGCGGCGTGGCTGCGCGCACGGGTGGAGAATGGCGGTATATGGGGCGTCGCCGAGTTGGCCTCGTGCGCCGTTGCGGTAACCTGTCTTTTGTTTATGTGCATTTTGACCGTCCTCAGAGGCCCGCTCTTCCTGGGCCAGGAAGGCGAGGATTCTGATGAGCTTCCTTAATGAGTTCGAGGGCCGCATCGGCTCCATTTTCGGCGAGGCGCCGCAGGGCTACACCGAGCCCTTCTCGTTCAAGAAGCTGGCCAAGCGCGCGGCCCGCGAGATGGAGAACGAGACGTTCGAGATCGACGGCGTGGATACCGCGCCCGCCCTGTACACCGTGCTCGTTTCGTCTTCCGACGACTCGCTCATGAGGCCGCTTTACCAGAAGATCACCTTCGAGACGGCCGCCTACGTGGCAGCCGAGGCCCAAAAGAAGGGCTACGCGTTCGTGGGCGAGCCGCTGGTCCGCTTCATGGTCGACCCCACGCTCAAGAGCGGCAAGTTCGCCGTCTTTGCGGAGAATGTCGACGCCCGCACCCTCGCCGACCTGCGCACCGAGGAGATGGCCTTCCTGGGGGCGAACTCCAGCATGGGCGGCGCCGCGAAGCGCCCCCGCGCCCAGGCTCGCCCGGGTGCCGCGCCGATGCCCGCAGTGG
>NZ_DAWEMK010000158.1:0-2919 GCF_052362415.1 Paratractidigestivibacter sp.
CAGCGCCGCGAGCACGGCCGCGACGATGGTCGCGGGTACGCCGAGCAGGTTCGCCACGTACCCCCACGCCGTCATGAGGAAGCCTTCCGCAAGGCCCACCAGGGGAAACGCGGCAAGCGCATGGGTTGACCCGAAATCGGTCCAGGCCGATTTCGGGACGGGGATGCGCGAGAACGTTCCGAACGCCGCGCCGATTGCCTCTGCTATCTTCACCTTATAGGTCCTTCGCCTTTCATCCACACGGGAATCCCGCATACCACTTCGACTGCGCGGTCGGCCAGCGCCACCACACCCGCGTTCACGCGCGCGAGCGCGCGCCTCCATGCCTCGGTCCCCTCATCGTAGCGCATCCCATCGGCGAACACGTCGACGGTGACCACCACCGTATACGCAGCGGCCTGAGCGAGCCGTTCGATGCCTCCGAGCACCTCGCGCGCCGCAGCGTCGGGGTCACGTGGGGACAAGCCGCCTTCCGCGAAGAGCTCGTTCGCAACCAGGTTGCCCACGTCCTCCAAAAGAAGCGTGCAGCCGCACGGAAGCCCGGGCACTGCGGCGCCCACGTCACGCGTGCGCTCGAGGGTGGAAAACCCCTTGCCCTCGCGCAGCGCCCGATGGCGCGCGATGCGGCGGGCGCCCTCTTCCCCGAAGGGCTCCATCGTTGCCAGGTACACGCGGGGGCCGTCGTGCCCGAGGCACAGGGACTCGGCATAGGCGCTCTTGCCGCTCGCGGCGGCGCCGATAACGAACGTCACCGTCATTTCCCAGCCTCGAAATGCTCGTAAGCAGCCATGCCAGTCGCCGTGAACGTCTTCCCATCCCGGTACACGCGCAGCGCCGAATCCAGAAGGGGCAGATACGCCATGGCGCCCGCGCCCTCGCCCAAGTGCATGCCTGCGTCGAGGGGTGCCTTTATGCCGAGCTCGCGAAGGAGCTCCCGGCTTGCGGGTTCGCTTGATGCGTGGGTGCCCACGAGGTAACCTAAGGCGTTGGGGCACAGGCGCGCCGCGCACAGGGCCGCCGTGCAGGATATGACCCCGTCGAGGAGCGCCGGCGCCTTCGAGGCCGCGGCCCCCAGGTAGAAGCCGCACATCGCCGCAATGTCGAAGCCGCCCACCTTCGAGAGCACATCGATCGGGTCGGCGGAATCGGGCGAGTTCGCATCGATAGCGCGCTCGACCACGTCGCGCTTGCGCGCGAGCGAGGCGTCCGAGAGCCCCGCGCCGCGCCCGACGAGGCTCCGCGCGTCCGCCCGGATGAGCACTGCGGCCACCGCCGCCGAGGTGGTCGTGTTGCCGATACCCATCTCGCCCGCGGCGAGAAGGCGCACGCCGGCGCGGGCAAGCCCGCACGCGACGGCGATTCCGACCTCGATCGCGCGCACGGCCCCATCGCGAGACATGGCGGAGCCGTGCGCGATGTTGCCGCTCCCCCGCCGCACGTTCGCGCGCACCATGCGAGCGTCTTCTATGCCCCGGGCCATACCCACGTCGACGGGCACGACCTCGGCACCCGCGAACGCCGCCATGCGGCAGGCGCTCGTGGCCCCCTCGCACATGTTGCGCGCGACGGCTCGCGTCACGTCTTGCCCGCTTTGCGACACGCCTTCGGCAACGACCCCGTTGTCGGAGAAGAATACCGCGAGCGCACGGGGAAACTCGGCCACCTCGGCGCTCCCCTGAACTGCGGCGATACGCGCGACGGCGTCTTCAAAGTCGCCCAATCCCCCCAAAGGATGCGCGATGGAATCCCACGCGGCGTACGCGGCGGCGCGGGCACACTCATCTGCGGGCGCGATCCGGGAGAGCGCGGCTTCGAGCACGGCGCCCGGCGCCGACGAGAACGCGCGCTCGACTTCCTCGCGGATGCAGGCAAGCGCGGTTTCGGTTGCTTCAGCCATGCCGTCTCCTCTCTGCGAACGACGCTGTGGCAGACGCGAACGCGCGCGCAACGTCGGGGTTCGCAGGATAGTACACATGCGGGAAGCCCGCAACCAGGGCCGGGGTGGTCGTCATGCACGGCCAGCCCTTGTCGCGCCGGGGCTTTTGCGCCCAGAAGTCGCCGCCCGGGCAGGTGGACTGCCAGTAGTGGAACTCGTGCGCGCGGATGCGTGTGCCGCGCGGCCCGTAGAGCCCGTAGCGTTGGGAAGTGAGCTCCACGTACCCGAAATGGGACAGCCTTCCCCCGTTCTCGCTTGCGCCCTCAAGGGCGCCCGCAACAGGCCAGCGCCGCCCCTCGCTATCGGAGATTTCGCGCTGCAGGTACAGAAACCCACCGCATTCGGCAACCGTCGGCATGCCGGATTCCACCGCACGCCGCACCGCCTCGCGCATCGGCGCGTTCTCGGAGAGCTGCCGCGCATGGAGCTCCGGGTAGCCGCCTCCCAGATAGAGGGCGCTTGTCCCCCGGGGCAACTCGCTATCACACAGGGGGCTGAAAAAGGCCAGCTCGCAACCCAGGTCCTGGAGCGCGCGCAGGTTCTCCTCGTAGTAGAACGAGAACGCCTCGTCACGTGCGACGGCGACGATGGGCCGCGCTCCCGCGATCGGCTCCAACCGGTAAGGTTCCTCGCGGATATCGGGTGCCGTCGCCGCTATTTCGAGCAAGCGGTCGACGTCGACGCTCTTTTCCACCAGCTCGGCCATCTTGTCGATGCGCGCGGAGAGCTGCTCGACCTCGTCGGCGGTCACAAGCCCCAGATGCCGGCTTTCGAGCGAGAACGCCTCGTCGGCGGGAATATTACCCAAAACCGCGACGCCCGTGTGCTTCTCGATCGCAGGCGCCGCGTAGGCGCAGGCAGCGGCGCTCGTCTTGTTCAGCACGACGCCGCGCACGTTCGCACAAGGCAGGAACTCGGCGATGCCGCGAATTACGGCGGCGAGCGATAAAGACGCCCCGCGCCCGTTCACCACTAAAACGACC
>NZ_DAWEMK010000159.1:0-397 GCF_052362415.1 Paratractidigestivibacter sp.
CGTGGCCTCGGCGTTGGTCATGCGGCCGGGCACGCAGGTGCGCAGTATCTTCCAGCGGGGCGTGGGCATGCGCAGAGCGTCGGCGATGGAGCGCGTCGCCTCGACGGTGAGCGCCGTGCCGCGCATCACGGTGGAGTCGAGCTTCACGGGGATGACGACCATGCCGCCCTCCGCCGCGGCGAGGTAGGCGTTGAAGGCGAGCCTGCGCATCACGGGACTGCAGTCGATGAGGCAGACGTCGTAGGAGCCCGAGGCGTCGTCGAGGGCGAACTTGAGTCGCTGCTCGCGCAGGAGCATCTCGTTCTGGTCGACGAGGTCGATGGTCGAGGCCACCACGTCGAGGTTCTCCCCGGCAGCGTAGGCGACCTCCTCCACGGGCGCGCCGCCGTAGAGCAGC
>NZ_DAWEMK010000159.1:407-1545 GCF_052362415.1 Paratractidigestivibacter sp.
TCTGTGGCAGACGCCTGCGGGTCGAGGTCGACAAGCAGGGTCCGAAGGCCCCGGGCGGCGAAGATCGCCGCCAGGTTCACGGCGGTCGTCGTCTTGCCGACGCCGCCCTTGTAGTTGGAAATGGCTATCGTGCGCATGGGTCGCGTCCTCTCTAGCGTGGGGCGCGCCTCGGCGCATCCGGTCCGGCGCGCCCCGAGTCTCGGAGCGTCGGGACAAAACCGTACGGATTTGTCCGACAAGCGGAGTGTACCACGAAAACGTACGGATATGTACGCTTTCGTGGTACAAGGGGTGGATTCGGGGAAACCCGGCCCCGGGAGCCCGGGGCCGGGCGCGCCGCCTAGGAGAGCGGCTCCATCTCGCCGAAGCAGTTGATGTGGTGGCGCAGGAGCGCTCGGTTTTCCTTGACGACCATCATCGCCACCTCGTCGAAGCGGACCGGCGTGTCGGCGTAGTCGTCGCCGTTGCCGGCGAGCCACGTCGCCGCCAGCGCCTCGCGCAGCCCGCGCGCCCTGTGGGCCTCGGGGAAGCCGTCCGTTCCGATCCGGACCGTGGCGTCGACGAAGACCAGGGTCCCGTCCTCGTCCACCGCCACGAGGTCGATTCCGCCGATGCCCTCGGGCCCCTGCCAGGCCTCATCGACGATCTCGTAGCCCTTACGCTCGAGGAAGGTCCTGACCGCGCCCATCGCCTTTTCCTTCATGTCGTTCATGTCTTGCTCCTTAGACTCGGAGGCCCGCCCCTGTGGCGTGCCTTGCGTCGCGTGAGTCGCATGCGGCGCGGGCGTGCCGGCAAGGGAGGAAGCGAAGTCGGGCGTGGAAATAGAAGTATTCCGACGGCAGTTTTTCGCGTTGTTCGCGCGCGCAGCGCATGGAGCGAAGAACCCGAAAAAGTGTCGCGGCCCTTGCGGGCCGCCTGCCGGCGTGCGACCCTGCGCGTCCAAGGAACGCCGGGGCGGGTTTCGGATCGGAAGGGCGCAGGCGTGCGGCATGGAATCAGGCATGGGCGCCGAGGCTTCCAGGCATGGGATGCGATCTGTCGGCGGTTGCTGGGCTCCCGTGGGATTGGAGACGACGCCGCGGCGGGAACGACGGCGCGTTCCCGAGTCGCGGTGCCGTGGTCCGCATCGGGACGGCAT
>NZ_DAWEMK010000159.1:1555-2826 GCF_052362415.1 Paratractidigestivibacter sp.
GCTGCTCGAGTCCCTGGCGCACGCCGACCAGCTGGACCTGCTCGACGTCGAGGGGGTCCTGGCCCTGAGGTCGATAAGCGAGAGGTGCGCCGAGCGCATCGGCGACGCCGCGCGAATCCTGGAGGCGCAAAACGAGATCCTCTATGTCGAGGAACGGACCGTTTAGCTTCCTTTCGCGGAAGATTAACTATTTGCTTTGCGGGCAACACCCTAAAGAATCGCAGTTCCTGGTCGGCGCTTAGATGAGCGTTAGCCGCGACCCATTCCAAAGATACTTGCATTGTCGGCGTTGTCGTTAGTTTCGACCTCAGTCGCCATCGCCGGGAACGATTCTTCCTGAGACGCGTCGTCCACTCGCGAGTCAATAGGCTCGCCGAGCGCCAGGAAGAACCTCATCACGTGCTCGACTCTCTGCTGCAGAGACTCGCTCAGCTCGCTGTAGGAGGCCGCCAGCCGTACTTCCTTGGCCAACTCCGCCATCGAGTCCTTCAGCGCCTTCTGCACGCTCACAGAGGGTCTCACCTCGACCTGGGTATCGGTGAGCTTGGCGATGATGTAGTCCTGCCTGTTCATGCCGCTCCAGGCGGCCATCTCGCATATGAGCTTATGCTCCTCGGGCGTGCAGCGGAACGCCATCGTCTTACTGCGCTTGCGGGCGCTGTTCTCGCACGGCATCCTTCTTATCCCCTCGCCCCGTCAAGGGCGGCGGCCATCTCGTCCTGCTTCGTGGGGAACAGGTGCGCGTATCGGTAGGTGATGTCCACCGCCTCGTGGCCCATGCGCTCGGCGATGGCCAGCGCGGAGAAGCCCATCTCGATCAGCAGGCTCACGTGGCTGTGGCGTATGTCGTGTATGCGGATGCGCTTCACGCCCGACGCTTTGCACCCGCGCTCCATCTCGTGGGCCAGGAAGTGCTTGGTCACGGCGAACAGGCGCTCGTCGGGGGCGACGTCGTCGCGCAGCTCGATGAAGTCCGCCATCTCGTCGCGCAGGAAGGCGGGCATGACGATCGTGCGCACCGACTTGGGCGTCTTGGGATCGGTCACGGTGTCTACGCCGTGGAGGCTTTGGTACGACTTGTTGATGCGCAGCCGCGAGCTCTCCAGCATGAAGTCGGACGGAGTGAGCGCCAGAAGCTCGCCGCAGCGGATGCCCGTCCAGTAGAGCAGCTCGAAGGCGTGGAACGAGAGCGGCTTGTCCATGACGGCCTCGCTGAACCTCAGGTACTCGTCCTTGGTCCAGAACTGCATCTCGCCGCCCTTCTTCGAGCC
>NZ_DAWEMK010000160.1:0-2467 GCF_052362415.1 Paratractidigestivibacter sp.
CGGAACAGAGACAGGAGCGCGCGACGGGGCCCTGCGCGGCCGGCGAGCAGCTCTGCCCGCGGCTCGGCTGCGACGACTGAGCCCGCCTTGAGGGAACGTAAACGTCGCCGTCCGAGGAGCGCTCGCATATGGACTTCGCAAGGCTCGGCCTCACGCCGATCGTGATCTTCAACCTGATCATCTGGCTCTTCTTCACGCTCGCGTACTTCTATCAGATGGTCTACATCATCCGCGTGCTCATGCGCGGCACGGTGAAGCTCCCCGAGGCAAAGAAGAACCACCGCTACGCGTTCTTCATCGCCGCCCACAACGAGGAGCCGGTCATCGGCAACCTCGTGCGCTCCATCCTCTCGCAGGACTACCCGCGCGAGCTCGTCGACTGCTTCGTCGTCTGCGACTCCTGCACCGACAACACCCACGCCGAGGCGGAGGCCGCCGGCGCCATCACCTGGGACCGCAACGACCTCGCGCGCAAGGGCAAGAGCTGGGTCATGGACTATGGCTTCGACCGCATCCTCAACGAGTACGGCGATAAGTACGAGGCCTTCATCGTCATGGACGCCGACAACATCATCGCGCCCGACTACCTCAAGATCATGAACCAGGCCTTCGACGCCGGCTACCTCGTCTGCACGAGCTACCGCAATTCGAAGAACTTCGACTCCAGCTGGATCAGCTCCGCCTACGCCACCTGGTTCCTGCGCGAGGCCAAGTTCCTCAACAATGCCCGCATGATGGTCGGCACGAGCTGCGCCATCTCCGGCTCCGGCTGGATGGTCTCCGAGAAGATAGTCCGCGGCATGCACGGCTGGGACTTCCACACCCTCACCGAGGACATCCAGTTCTCCACCTTCTGCTGCGCGCACAACATCCAGATCGGCTTCGCGCCCGCCGAGTTCTTCGACGAGCAGCCGCTGACCTTCAAGGCCTCTTGGACGCAGCGCATGCGCTGGACCAAGGGCTTCTACCAGGTCTTCTTCTCGTACAACCGCGACCTGCTCAAGGGTATTCGCAAGGGTCAGTTCGCCTCCTACGACATGCTGATGACCATCGCCCCCGGCATGATCTTGACGCTGCTCTCGTTCTTCGTGAACGCCGTCTACCTCATCGTGGGCTCGCTTTCCCACGGCTTCATCGCGACCGAGGGCGAGCTCTCCATGTGCGTCGGCTCGCTCATCATGACCTTCGCCTCGATGTACGTCGTGTTCTTCCTGCTCGCCGTGATCACCACGATCTCGGAGCGCAAGCACATCCACGCAAAGAAGAAATGGCGCATCTTCACGAACCTCTTCACGTTCCCGATCTTCATGATGACCTACATCCCCATCACGGTCGCTGCGCTCTTCAAGAAGGTCGAGTGGGTCCCCACCAAGCACGACATCGCCGTCAACTTCGACGAGGTCATGTCCGAGGGCGCGAAGTAACCCCCAGCCCCTCGCTCCGCCGCGCCCCTTCGGTCCTTCCCTTTGAGCTACGGACAGTCCTCTTCGCACGGAGGCCACATTAAGTGGCCTCCGGCTCATGCGGAACTAGCTCAAAGGGAAGGACCGAAGGGGCGCTTTGTGTTCTTCGACTTGACGTGGCCTCCGTGCGAACAGGACTGCCCGAGCAGCAAACTAAGCGTCGGCCGCCCCCGTATGCTGACAGTTCGTTTGGTGACCTAACATATCAGCTGCTCAATGGGTATTTCTTGACAGCTGTCGCGCCCGAGCCGTCGATGCTACAATACCGTGCAATATGGCCGCATCTGGGGCCTGCGCGACGCAGGCGAAGGGAGAAAGAACCGTATGGCAACGTTCTTCGAGGGAGAATCGCACACCTTCTCTGAGTACCTGCTCGTCCCCGGTTATTCCTCGGCGGAGAACATCCCCGCCAACGTCTCGCTGAAGACCCCGCTGTGCAAGTTCAAGCGCGGCGAGGAGTCCCCGATCACCCTGAACGTCCCCATGGTGTCCGCCATCATGCAGTCGGTCTCCGGCCCCAAGCTCGCCATCGCGCTGGCCCAGGAAGGCGGCATCTCGTTCATCTACGGCTCCCAGACCGCCGAGTCCGAGGCCGCCATGGTCCGCGAGGTGAAGGCCTATAAGGCCGGCTTCGTCGTTTCCGACTCCACGCTCACCCCGGACATGACGCTCGCCGAGGTCCTCGAGCTCCTGGACAAGACCGGCCACTCCACGATGCCCGTCACCGAGGACGGCTCGCCCCACGGCAAGTTTTGCGGCATCGTCACCTCGCGCGACTACCGCGTCTCGCGCGATTCCCGCGACCGTAAGGTCAAGGAGTTCATGACCCCGGCAGATAAAGTCGTCTGCGCCGAGGACGGCACCTCCCTCAAGGTCGCCAACGACCTCATCTGGGAGCACAAGCTCAACACTCTGCCCATCGTGAGCAAGGACGGTCACCTCGTCGCGCTCGTCTTCCGCAAGGACTACGACTCCCACAAGAGCCGCCCGAACGAGCTGCTCGA
>NZ_DAWEMK010000160.1:2477-2785 GCF_052362415.1 Paratractidigestivibacter sp.
TCCTCCAAGCGCTACCTCGTTGGCGCCGGCATCAACACCCGCGACTACGCCGACCGCGTGCCCAAGCTCATCGACGCGGGCGCCGACGTGCTCTGCATCGACTCCTCCGAGGGCTTCAGCGAGTGGCAGAAGCGCACCATCGAGTGGATCCGCGACAACTACGGCGACGACGTCAAGGTCGGCGCGGGCAACGTCGTCGACGCCGACGGCTTCCGCTTCCTCGCCGACTGCGGCGCCGACTTCATCAAGGTCGGCATCGGCGGCGGCTCCATCTGCATCACGCGCGAGACCAAGGGCATCGGCCGCGG
>NZ_DAWEMK010000161.1:0-514 GCF_052362415.1 Paratractidigestivibacter sp.
CGGTGGAATCGGTGCCGGAAGCGTCCGTCTTCGAGGCCTCGGAATCGGAGGTCTTCTCCGGGGGCTTCGTCCCCTTGATGGAGAGGGACCCGAGACCGGAGGCCTTCGAGTTGAAGGGCACCGATGCGCCGTTCTTGGTCACCGTGACGGCCGAGGGGTTGCCGGCCTGCACGGTGATGGTGTCGGTCACCGTGTACTCCTTCTCCCAGGGGCCTGTGACGGAGTCGGCGACGTCGCTCTTACCGTCGCTCGTGACCTCGAGCCAGGTGTAGGACCCGGCGGAGACCGAGACCTTCACGACGGTGGGGACGTAGGTCTCGCCGTCCTTGGTCTTCGAGGCATCGGCGCCCGAGGCATCGTCGCCGGTCTTCGCGGACTGCGAGTCCTTGCTGGCCGAGGTCTGCTGGGCCGTCGTCTGCGCAGAAGAGGTGCCCTGCGACTGGCCGGTGGCGGCCGAGCTGCCGGAATCGGATGTCATGGCGCCGGGGGTCGTGGTGTTCTTTCCGCCGACGCA
>NZ_DAWEMK010000161.1:524-2773 GCF_052362415.1 Paratractidigestivibacter sp.
AGAACACGATAATCGCCGTGAGGACGACGGCGAGGATCAAGATCCCGATGAATATCTTGTTCTGCGAGACCGCGGAAGGGCGAGGCGAGCGCCCTCCCCTGCCGCCCTGGCGGCCGCCACCCGCGCCGCCGCGCTGGGCCGGGGCATAGTCGGAGCCGGTGCGGCGGCGGACGTTGGGCCTGCCGGTATCCGCGATGTTCATCGAGGACCTGCGGCCGCGGATGGTGGAGGCGCGCTCGTAGGGGCGCGCGCCCTCGTCGTAGCGCATGTCATCGGTGTACTCGCGGGGGCGGACCGCCCTCGTGCTCACCTCGTCGCGCAGGTAGCGCTCCCCCGAGTAGCCGGAGTCGTTGATGCCGGGGCCCCGCATGTCGCTCGAGAGAAGCCTACGGGAGGGGTCGGACTGCTGCTCGTAGCGCCTGCGCTGGGAGTTGCGCCTGCGCTGGCGCTCAGCGCGGTTGCTCCCCGAGGCTTCGCCCGGGTACCTGGCGGTGTTTCCGTTGTAGGGCCTACGGCGCCTGGCGCCGGCAGTGTCCTGCTCAAAGCTCTGGGAGTTGTACGCCTCAGCGGCCGAGGGGCCGGAGCCCGCCAGCGGCATGGAGCGGCGCGGGGTGGCCGAGGTCGTCGTGGCGAACGCGCCGAGGTCGCCCGCGGGGCCGCCGGAGGCCGGCAGCAGCGCGTGGTACTCGACGTAGGCCTTAGGCCTGGAGCCCGCCTCGTTGACGACGTCGTAGCCGCGGACGCCGCGGCCCGCCTGCACGTCGCGCGTGTGGCGCCTGAGCTCATGGGAAGTAGAGCCGTTGACGTACTCGTAGAGCTCTTCCTGGAAAAGGTCGGTGATCTGCCTGGGGTTGAGACCGAGGTAGCGCGCGTACGACGAGAGCATGCCCTGGGCGTAGCCGCTCTGGGGCATGCGCTCGAAGTCGCCCTCCTCGAAAGCGACGAGGACATCCTCCCGAAGGCGGAGGATGCTTGACGCCTGCTGGATGCTGAGGCCCAGCTGGCGCCTCCTTGAGCCGAGCATCTCGCTGAAGCGAGGACGACGGATCATCGTCTGCTAAACCTCCTTGTACACCGTGTCTGCCATCTTCAGGTCCTCAAGGCCTTCTTTGTCCAGGAGCGCCTCGCGAGGCTTCGAGCCGTTCGCGGGGCCGACGACTCCCTTGGCCTCGAGCATGTCCATGATCCTGCCTGCCCTAGCATACCCAACCGAGAGCGCGCGCTGGAGGCTCGAGGTCGAACCGAGCTGAGAATCCACGACAATGCGCGCGGCCTCCCAGATCAGCGGGTCGTCGTCCTTCGGGGCGTCGGGGCCGGCGGGCGAGCCGGGCGCGTTGGGCACGACCGCGGTGAGGATGTCCTCGTGGTAGTCGGCCGTGACCTGCTCCTTGATGTACTTGACGGTCTGCTCGATCTCGGAGTCCGAGACCCAGCAGCCCTGGGCGCGGATGGGCTTCTTTCCTCGGAGCTTGACGAGCATGTCGCCCTTGCCGAGGAGCTGCTCAGCGCCCTTCTGGTCGAGGATGATGCGCGAGTTGAGCGAGTTGTCGACCGAGAGCGCGACGCGATTGTCGATGTTGGCGCGGATGAGGCCCGTGACGACGTCGGCCGAGGGGCGCTGGGTCGCGACGATCAGGTGGATGCCCGCGGCGCGGCCGAGCTGGGCGATGCGCACGATGGAGCTCTCGACGTCCTTGCCGGCTACCATCATCAGGTCGGCGAGCTCGTCGATGACGATGACGAAGTACGGCATGTGCTTCGGAGGGTTCTCCATGTCGGCGTATTTATCGCCGTCGACGTTGCCGTTGAAGGTCTTGATGTCGCGCACCTTGTAGTGCTCGAAGACCTTGAGGCGACGCTCCATCTCGGTCACGCCCCACTGAAGGGCGCTCGCCGCCTGGCGGGGCTCGGTGACCACGGGGACGTAGAGGTGCGGCAGGCCCGCGTAGCCGGTGAACTCGACGCGCTTGGGGTCGACCATGATCAGGCGGACCTGCTCGGGCGTGGCGCGCATGAGCATGCTCATGACGATGGCGTTGAGGAGCACGGACTTGCCCGAGCCGGTGGTGCCGGCGACGAGCAGGTGCGGCAGGCCCGAGAGGTCGACCACGATAGGCCGGCCCTCGGAGTCGCGGCCGAAGGCGCACTCCAGCGGGCCGCCCTTGGCGTAGGGCAGCACGTCAGAAAGGTAGACCGGCTGGGGCTTCTCGTTCGGGATCTCGATGCCGACGAGCGAGGTGCCGGGAATC
>NZ_DAWEMK010000162.1:0-1966 GCF_052362415.1 Paratractidigestivibacter sp.
CGGCAAGTGAACGCTGCGTCGCGCGTCGCCATCGCTGGGTGACAGCCATTGGCTGATGGGTGGCACCAGATGCTGCACGCAATGACTGTCACCGGCTGATGGGTGGCAACGAATGATGGGTGGCACCAAAAGCTGCACGCAATGACTGTCACTGATTGAGGGCCTGGTAATGTTATGCGGGAATGCGACGGGGGAGGGGATTTGGAGCTTACGAGAAGGGCGTTTTGCTCGGCGTGGGCGCGGCGCTGCTCGCCGGGTGCGCGCCGTCTGCGCAGGGTGACGCCGACGCGACTGAAGGCCGCCCGGCGCTCACCATCGGCCGCGACAACTATCCCCCGTTCTGCTACTTGGACGAGGGCGGCGAGTACACCGGCATCGACGTCGACATCCTCACCGGGGCGCTCGACCGAATCGGGTACGGCGCCGACTTCCTCCAAATCGAGTGGGACCGCAAGGACGAGCTTCTTTCCAACAGGACGATCGACGGCATCGCCAGCTGCTTCAGCATGAACGGTCGCGAGGACCTCTACCGCTGGGCGGGGCCCTACATGCAGTCGCGCCAGGTTGTGGCCGTCATGCCCGAGAGCGACATCCGCACGCTCGCCGACCTCAAGGACAAGGTCGTGGCCGTGCAGGTGACCACGAAGCTCGAGGAGATCTTCCTCTCCGGCGAGGATAAGCGCATCCCGCGGCTCGGCAAGGTCAGTATCGTCTCCGGCGGCAAGGCCACGGTGAGCGGCAAGGGGGTCGTCAACGCGTATGCCGGCGATGCCTCGCTCACGATGATCGACTACAAGAAGGACGAGAAGGTCGACCACAAGACGACCGAGCGCTCCGAGCCTAGGGTCACGACCAAGGACCGCTCGATTCCGCAGACGGGCGACACCTCGGCATCGCCGCTGTGGCTCGTTGTCGCCGCGATCGTGGTCACCGTCGCCGGATTCTACTTCTGGCGCAAGAGCCGGTAGGGGAGCGGCTCGCGCTTGGGCCGATTGCGGACTGGCGCGTGCCTGGGCCGATTGTAGAGCGACTCAGGCACGCGCCTACCTCAAGAAAGCAGGCTTCCTCCGACCGTTCGGCAGCTTGGCCGTTCGTTTAGTCGCCGACCTGGATCCGCCTGATCAGCGCATCGATCTGCTTGGACAAGCCCCGCCTCAACATTCCGAGGCGGGGCTTTTTCATGAGCCGGGGCAGCCGCTCTGGATGGGGGATATAGAGGTCCGCGCCTTGATCGCTGCTCGACGCGGTGTAGACGCGCTGGTCCTCATGGCTTGCGGCGGCCGCTTTTGCGCTCGTGCAGGCTACGACCAGCGCATCGCAGCCTGAGGCGTCTTCGGCAGGGGAGAGCCGCACGAACTCGATCGGCGTCTCCACTCCGCTCAGGCTCTCGTAGACGGCGCCGGCCTCCGCGAGGTCGTCGAGAACGAGGCCGAGCGGATCTCCCTCATGGGCGATGAGCCCGACCTTGTGCGGGCGCTTTCCGTGGCTCATTCGGGCTTCTTCCCATCGACGTCAAACCTTCGCGCTAGACTTGCTTAGTCTAAACCAGAGACTTGTGAGGCCTTATGTCCGATTCATATACGTTCTTCGCTCAGACCCGCGTGCTCTTCGGGGCAGGAAAGCTTGCCGAGCTCGGCGATGCGCTGCTGCCCGGTCGGCGCGCGCTCGTCGTCACCACGGGCGGCAAGTCCGTCAAGGCGAACGGATACCTTGACCGCACGCTCGCTGAGCTCGATCGCGCCGGCGTGTCGCATGTGCTCTTTGACCGCATCGAGCCGAACCCCCTGCGCAAGACCGTCAACGACGGCGGCTGGCTTGCGCACACCGAGGGCTGCGATTTCGTGCTCGCGCTCGGCGGCGGCTCGGTCATGGACGGGTGCAAGGGGATCTGCGCCGTCGCGGCGAACCCGGTCGTCGCGGCCGACGACACCGAGTCCGCGCGCGACATCTGGGATTACGTCATGGG
>NZ_DAWEMK010000162.1:1976-2747 GCF_052362415.1 Paratractidigestivibacter sp.
ATGGGCGGCACGGCGCGCGGGATGCACATCCAGAACGACCCGCTGCCGCTCGTGTGCGTGACGACCACTGCGGGCACCGGGTCCGAGGTCGACGCGGGCGCCGTCATTTCGTGCGAGGAGAACGACGAGAAGCTCCGCCTCGGCGACCCGCGGCTCATGCCGGTGCTCGCCGTCGTCGACCCCGAGCTCATGCTCACCGTGCCCGCGCGCCTTACGGCGTTCCAGGGCTTCGACGCGCTCTTCCACAGCGTCGAGTGCTTCATCGCGAACAACCACAACCCCATGGGCGACATGATCTGCCGCGAGGGTATCCGCAACGCCGCGGCTGCTCTCCCGACCTGCGTGAACGAAGGCTCCGACATCGATGCCCGCACGGAGCTCGCATTCGCGAACACGCTCGGCGGCTACGCGATGGTGTGCTCGGGCTGCTGCGGCTGCCACGGCACGGAGCACGCGATGAGCGCGCATCACCACGACCTGCCGCACGGCGCCGGCCTGATCATGATCGCGCGGGCGTACCACCAGCACATGATCGACGTGCACGCCTGCGACGAGCGGTATATCGAGATGGCCCGTCTGATGGGCAACGCCTCGGCGTCCGAGCCGGCTGATTTCATCGCCGAGCTCGAGCGCCTTATGGCCGCCTGCCACGTCGACGACCTCAAGATGAGCGATTGGGGCATCACCGAGGACGAGCTCGACGCGATGGCGACCAACGGGCTTTCCACCAACGCCGCGCTCTACGCGCACGATCCCTCGCCGCTCTCACAC
>NZ_DAWEMK010000163.1:0-2721 GCF_052362415.1 Paratractidigestivibacter sp.
GGCAGCAGGAACTGGCCGAGGACGTTCGTCGCGAGCGCCACGCAGGTAAAGATGTACCACGTGTGGTCAACGGGTCGTGCCCGAGCAGCGTCGCCGTCGTGTTGATCACGATAGCCAGGACGATGTCCTGGATGATGAGCTTGCGGTTCCATTCGCACATTCGGGCGGCCTTTCTTGGGTGGCCAGGGATGGTTTGCCTACAGGGTCGATGCTAACCCGGGGGGCGCGCGGTCACCAAGGTCCGCGCCCTCAAGGAACAGGGCGCGGACCGCAAGAGGATTTGTGCTCGCGCACAGGGTTGACCTCAGCCCTCGAAGCAGGCGAAGCCGTCGAAGACTGACTTGCCCGTGTAGCGGAGCGGCTCCTCGTCGCCGTCGAGCACGCGCCGGGCGCCGGCGGCCATGGCCTCGAGCTCGAACTCGCCGGGGTACGCAAAGACCGGCGCGATCCAGCCGCAGCGCTCCTCGATCGCGCGAACGAGGCCCTTGTTGTGGACCATACCGCCGCCGAGCAGGATACCGTCAACGTTGCCGCCCAAAGCCGCCGCCATGGCGCCTATCTCCTTGCAGATCTGATAAACCATGGCATCCCAGGCGCGGCGGCACGCCTCATCCCCCGCCTCGGCGCGACGGCTCACCTCGAGCGCGTCGGACGTGCCAAGAAGGTCGACGAAGCCGCCGGTCTTCATGCACATCCTGCGCACGTCGGCAGTCGCGTGGCCGGCGTCGAGGTAGTCGAGGACCTCTGCGACGGGCAGGGCGCCGCAGCGGGTGGGCGCCATCGGGCCCTCGCCACCCACGATATCGGCGCCGTCGACCATGCGCCCGCGGTCATGGGCGCTCACGCTGATTCCGCCGCCGATGTGGCAGACCACGAAGCGGCACTCCTCGTAGGCGCGCCCGGCGGAGGCGGCGTGGCGAATGGCGGCCTCCTTGAGGTTGAGGAGGGGTCGGCGCCCGCGGCGACGTTCTCCTGGATCTTCTTTGCCGCGGCGGCCAGGTTCTCGCCGATCAGCGTGGCGCGGTCGATCAGGGCGTCGTCCATGAGGGCGGTCTTGGACCAGGGGACCCACTCGTTGTCGATGACCTGCCAGCTGGGAGTCATGGCCTGGAGCTGGTGCTCCGACTGGACGTGCGTGCCCCAGTCCGAGCCGCCGATGCCGATATAGGAAACGGCCTTCGGGCTCATGATGGCGGGGGCGGGAACGGCAACGCCGCGCGCGGCGTCTCCTCCCTGGGCAAGTCGGCCCTGCGCGATCTGCGTCGCGATGAAGTTGTTGCCGGTGTCCATGCGAGGCCCGAAGCGGTCCATGATCGTGTGGAACAGGCCCGACGCACCGGTCTCGAAGATCGGGTCGACCATGACGACGCCGTCGGCGTGGAACATCTCAAAAGCAAGCCAGTCGAAGTCGTCCTTGTGGACGCACACGTTCTTGGTGCCGCTCATGAGCATCTTCACGCAGGTGATGCAGCCGGTGCAGTGCTTGATGTCAAGGTCCATCGCCCGGATGAACTCGACCTCGCAGCCCTGCTTCTGCGCCGCCAGAAGCACCGCCTTGCAGATGGTGTCGTTGTTGCCGTTCTTGGTGCCGAACGAGACGCCCACGATCTTGGTCATGGCGACCCCTTTCCTCTCCGGGCAAAGCCCTACGGCGGCGCCCCCGCGCCGCGATCAACTGAGGGAAGGTTAGGGCCAAAACCGTTAGGCTGGCGTATAGATAACAGAACTACTTCCTGCGCAGGCTTTGTGCTGAATCACAAATGCGCAGATAAAAAGCCTGAAAAAGAAGCACCTTGCTCGGTTCGCTATTTCTCCATGCCCTCCATGATGGAGGCGGAGAAGCTGAGCGCCAGGCGGTCGTCGCCGTCCTTCAGGTCGATGAAGAACAGCTCGCGCACCTTGTTCATGCGGTAGAAGTAGGTGTTGCGGTGGACGTTCAGCGCCGCGGCGGCGTCGGCGGGGCTGCCGGGGAAGCGCACGCTCATGATGGCCGTCTGCAGGTAGGCGGTCCCGTGCTCGCGGTCGTAGTCGGCCATGGCGACCACGCGCTTGTCGAGCAGCATCTCGAGCCGGTCGGGGGCGCCCGCCGAGCTCGCGAGCGCGGCGAAGCGGTGCTCCCAGTAGTAGTAGGCGCGCCCGGCCTCGGGCTCGCGGATGGTTTTCTCGAGGTCGATGGCCTCGCGCAGGCGCCCCGGGCACATGAGCAAATCGCCGAACGGCTCGCTCACAAAGAGCGAGAGCTCGTTGTTTGCCAGGGTGGTCATGAGGGCCTTGTTCGACGTCAGGCGACGCTGGGCGCGCGCATAGTCGTCGTAGCCGGCGGTCTCGTTCTTTCCGATGGGCGCGAGCACGACGAGGCAGTTCTCGCGGGCGCACCACAGGCTGTTTCGCAGCGCCCGGGCGCACATGGTGCCCACGCGGGCATGGTAGTCCTTGTCGGCGTTGCGCTGCCCGGTGACCACGAGCAGCACATAGCTCACGTCGAGCGGAAGGCTCGTGAGGAGCACCTGCGCGCGCATGGTCTGGACGTTGACGAAGGACCCCTCCACGAGGTCGCGCAGGACGGAGGAGCCAGACCCCACGCGCTCGCCCGCGGCGCCCAGCCTATCGATCATGACACCGGCGAGCTGGCCCGCGTAGTCGATGAGCTCGAGGTCGAAGCCGGTGATGGGCCGGTCCTTCTCCATAACGTCGTAGCGGCCCATCTCGAGGTGGTGGTAA
>NZ_DAWEMK010000164.1:0-2709 GCF_052362415.1 Paratractidigestivibacter sp.
TCCCAGGAGAACTCGAAGCGCGACCCCGGGCGCAGCTGCCCCTGCAGAAGCTCGAGCCTCTCGACGCCGTCGAGGGCGCGCGACGAGCAGCGTATGCGCGCGAGCGTCTGTTCCACGTCGCCCCGGATGCGCGCGAGCTTGGGCACCGCGGCGTCGACGTCGTCGGCGCCCACGGCGTAGGTCAGGTAGCGGTGGCGCACGAGGTTCGAGACGCCCTCGCGCATCTTGTCGTTGAGGATCCGGTTGTACTCTTCGGCGAGCCCGGCGGTGGCGCGCTCCCCGGGCTCGAAGAAGACCTTGCGGCCGACCTCGTCGGCGGGGATGGGCGCGTTCACTACCTGGAGCTGCACGTGGGAGTCCGCCGGGAAGTAGTTGAACAGCGAGCTCATCACGGTGAAGGCCGTCTCGCGCGCCTCCTTGCGCGCGGACTGGTAGCTGATGTCGGAGAACTCGACCGTCTGGCTGAACACCCCGGGCATCACCTGGGCGATTCCGTCCTTGTACATGGCGTCGTAGCCGACGTAGGCGGCCATCTCGCGCGAGCGGTCGCGCTCCCGGCGGCGCCTCTGCCGCTCGGCCTCCGCGCCCTTCGAGGCGTCCTTGCGCCCGCCCGTGCCGCCGAGGAGCAGCCCGAGGGTGCTCGGGCGCTTCGGCCTATTCTCCTTGTTGCTTCTTGCTCGGCTCATAGAGCTCGGCTCCTTTCTTCCTTGCCCTGCGCCTCGCGCGACGTCCCGGGCGGCCCGGGCGCGGCGAGCCCTCGGGGAGGCTCCCGGCGAGGCAGGGCTCGTACGCGAGCAGCTGTGGGGAGAGCTCGTGTGCCGCCAAAAGCGGCAGCAGCTCCTCGGCGCGCATGCCGAAGGGCCGCCAGAACCCGGCGAGCCAGAACGGCATGCTGCAGAGCATGATCGGGAAGGCCGCGTCCGCGACGTCGGCGTGCAGGCCCAGGTGGACGAAGGCCGCCGCCCCGACCGCGCTGCCGAAGCCGAGCGACACGCATGCGAGCGTGCGCAGGCTCATCTTCCCGACGATCTTCTCCTCGTACTCGCCGATGTCCTTCTGCACCGGTATCCTGAGCGCCATCCGCGACGCCCCCTATGCCGGCAGCCAGGACGTGTCCAGCTGACCGAAGTAGACCGACGCGGCGATGATGATCGCGCCGCCGGCGATGGTGGATATGGCGGTCGCGATCTGCGGGCCGCCCTGCTGCTCCCTGATGGCCAGGCCGAGCGAGACCGCTCCCCACACGACCAGGAAGCCGCCGAGGAAGGTCACGCAGCCCGACACGAGCTTGATGACGTTTGCGAGCATGCTGCTCTCCTTTGCTTTCGGTTGACGATGTTCCTTGCTGTTCCTCCCCCGCGGCGGGGGAGGCCCGCGCCCGCCGCGGCCCCGTCACGAGTTGCCTTCCTTCTGCCTGCGGTACTCCGCGAAGTCGAACGGGCCGCGGCGCGCGGCCTCCTCGAGCAGGCGCGAGCGCGGGTGGCGCTCGAGCCGGTACTTCCGGTCCATGAGCGGCATGCACCCGTTCACGAGCACGAGCGCGTCCTCGCGCGGCATGCGCGCCACCTCGGCGGGCTGTATGAGGTCGCGCTCGGAGATGCCGCGGTTCACGGTCCGGGTCCAGCCGGCGCCCCGCGAGTCGCTCTGCGTCTCGCTCGCCACCGTCTGTTTGCCGGCCATCTTGCTGATCTCCTCGTTGGTCTCGTTCGCCTTTCCGCCCAGGTAGAGCAGCGTGTCGCAGGCGTTCACGATGGTCTCGGCGTTGTTGTCGCCGTAGGTCTCCTTCAGCTGCGAGAGAGACTGGGCGATCATCGAGACGGCGATGTTCCGGCTGCGGGTGACGGCGATGGTCCGCTCGAAGTCGGGTATGCGCCCGATGTTGGCGAACTCGTCGAAGACGAAGTGCACCGTTGTGGGCAGCGAGCCGCCGTGCGCCTCGAGCGCCTCGGCGCAAAGCGCGCTCACGGCCGTATCCATGAGCAGGGCGAACAGGAAGTCGAAGGTCGAGTCGGTGTCGCTCATAGACGCGAAGAGCGCGACCTTGGCGCCCTCGTCGCCCATGTGGGCGAGGTCGAGCTCGTCTTTGGAGGTGAGGTCGCGCACGGCGCGGATGGAAAGCGGCTTCAGGCGGACGTTGCAGCTCGAGAGCATCGACTTCATGGTGTCGCCGGCGGCCACGCGGAACTCGCGGTAGCTCGCGAGCGCGAAGTCGTCGGGCGGCGCGGGCTCGCGGACCTTGACCCACTCCCACGCGCCGTCCTCCTCGGAAAAGCCGCGCAGCGATCCGCCCTCCGCCGAGGCGCCGCCGCGCCTGACGTAGCGCTCGCCGGTCTCCAGCTCGCGGAACACCATGTCGAGCGGGCTCATGTAGCCCGGGTCGTCGCGGGCGTCGGCGAGCGAGAGCAGCGTGAGCAGCCCGTCGAGGTTTCGGTCGGCGGGCTCGCAGTGCATGACGAGGTAGGCCGTGAGCGCGGTGTAGACCAGGCGCTCGGCCTTCTCCCAGTAGGGGTCGCCTTTGTGGTCGGCCTCGCCCTCGGTGTTGGCGACGATGCCGCGGGCGAAGCGGATGACGCCCGCCTCGTCGCGTATGTAGGCTATGGGGTTGAAGCGCATGGAGCGCGTGAAGTCGATGGTGTCGAACGCGCGGATCTCGTAGCCGAGCTCCGCCAGCGCGCCGCCCATCTCGCGGATGAGCGTGCCCTTCGGGTC
>NZ_DAWEMK010000165.1:0-2707 GCF_052362415.1 Paratractidigestivibacter sp.
TTGCCGATGGTGACGGTGCCGGCGGCGACAGCGGTCAGGCCCTTGCCCGAACCGTTACCCGAGCCGGAGACGGAGACATCGGGGTTGGCGTCCATGAACTTCTCGGCAGCGGCCTCGACGAGAGCCTGGAACGAAGAGGCACCGTCGTAGGTCACCTCGCCGGAGACGGACTCGGCAGCAGCGGCGCTACCCTTGTCGGCGGCATCGGATGCGCCGGAGCCGCCGCACCCAACGAGACCGAGACCGACGATGCTGGCAAGACCACCAGCGAGGCCGAGGAACTGACGACGAGAATAAGCCTGATCGAGCATGATCTTCCTTTCATACATGCGATTCGCGGGCACCCTGCCCGCTTTGCTGTTTGGAAAGATACGGCCTCGATCGGGCAGTGCCCGCGCCAACTGCGGTTTTTTACGGGCATCTGATAGACCCTTACCGCAAGCGCAGCACGGCCTTTACAAACGAATAACAATCCAGCGCCGAACATGGCGCACCTTTTACACCAGAGGAAGGTAGTTGTTGGGGACGTTCTTAAACGACTAGTCGTTGGGGACGTTCTTGTTTGACTAGTCATTTAAGAACGTCCCCAAGGACTACCTTGGAAACCCCGCAGGTTGAGCATAAGTCAGACACTATGACCCAATCCAGGGGCACGGAAACGACAGGAGCCCCCGCTCGTGACCGCGGGTCGGGGCTGCGACAATGTTGTTGAAGTGCCAGAGGCGCAGCCGCGCCGCAACGAGGTTGGGAGGCTCCCGTGCCTAGATATTCTACCGCCTTCGGAATGGACGTACACCTCAGGTCCACCACCGTCTGCGCGCTCGACGCGGAGACGGGCGAGGCCGTGACGAGGAGGTTCCGCGGCAACCCCTGGGGCGAGGTCGCAGAGTGAATGTCGGGCTTCCCCGGCCCGTCGCTCGCCGCCTACGAGAGCGGCTACCTCGGCTTCGCCCCGCAGAGGGAGCTCTCCGCGCTCGGCGTCGACTGCGTCGTCGCGGCCGTCTCCAGGGTCCCGAGGTCGGCGGCAGACCTCTCGTCCAAGAACGACCGCAACGACGCGGCCAGGATGGCCAAGGCGATACTGTCGCACGACGTCACCCCGGTATGGGTGCCGTCCCCCGAGATCGAGGGGCTCAGGGACCTCGCCGGGGCCCACGACGCGGCGACCGCGAGGCTCGCGGCGGCGAAGCAGCGGCTCCTGGCGTTCCTGGCCCGCCGGGGCTACGCCTACGGCGGCACGACGCCGGCCGGAAACCCCCGGAGGTACTGGACGTACGACTTCCTCAGGTGGCTCGACAAGGTCCGGCCCGCCGACGACGGCGGCATCCGGGCGCTTGCGGCGCTGAGGAGCGAGGTCGAGGCGGCCGCCGAGACGCGCGACGACCTCCTCGCCGAGTACAGGGCCGCCGTCGCGGCGGGCCCCCTCTCGGCGGAGGTCGAGGCGCTCCAGTCGATCAAGGGGTGCGGCTTCGCGCTCGCCGCCGCCTTCGCGTCCGAGGTCGGCGACTTCTCGAGGTTCCGCTCCGGCAGGCAGGTGACGGCCTACTTCGGCCTCGCCCCGAAGCAGAGGTCGAGCGCGGACTCCGTGCGCCTCGGCGGGATCAGCGGGGCCGGCAACGCCCTCGTCAGGAGGCTGGCCGTCGAGGGGTCCTGGAGCTACGTCCAGGCGAGCCACCAACCGAAGCTGATGCCCAAGGGCAGCGGCGTCCCGCTCGAGGTGAGGATGCACGGGAGGAAGGGGTCCGAGCGCCTGCTCCGGCGGCGCGAGGAGATGCTCGCCAGGGGCATGCCCCAGGCGAAGGCGAACGCCGCCACCGCCGCCGAGCTCGTGAGGTGGCTGTGGGCCCTCGGCGCGATGTGCCGGGAGGCAACCGAATAGACATAGCCCCCGTCCCGGCGAGCCGGGCAGCCTTCGGGGATACCCCCGCTTTCGCTGGGCGCGCGGCAGCGGCCGCATGCGCGTAGTCAGACTTGGGGAGCCCCGCCGAAGGAGAGGATTGCGGGCCGCCGGAGCGGTATCCGCGGATATGAGACTGAGCCGAAGGCGTCGACGACATGCCGGGGGCGGACCGGGACGGGTTCAACGGCAGGCCCCGCCGACCGATTGCAAGCGGTCGGCGGGGCCATTGTGGCTCTTGACAGCGGATTGGGTCATATGAGCGAAAACGCCCCTAGGCGAGCAAGGTGACGTGAAAGAGGAGGGAAGCGTACTTTTGTACGCGACCGACGATTGAACGTCAGATTGCCGCTTGGGGGCGTTTGCAGCGTCGACTGGTTACGCGGTTTGGTAAAACCGCGTAACCCTAAAGCTCTAATTCATTCAAACGGAGGATCGCAACAATATAGATCTTGAGCGCCTGCTTGAGCTGTTCCTCGTTGGCGCACTCGTTGGGGCCGTGCATCTGGCCGCCCCATGCGGGCAGCTCCAGGCCGGTCTCCTCGGGGCCAAACGAGACGGCGCGAGCAAAGTTGCGCGCGTACGTGCCGCCGCCCATGGCAAAGGGCTCGGCATGCTTGCCGGTGAACTCGTTATAGGTATCGATAAGCGCCTTCACGGCCGGATCGTCGGCAGACACCGAGAACGGCACCTTCGCACGACCCACACGGCACGTCACGCCAAAACGGCCCACGAGCGGCTCGAGCTGCTCGCGGATGGTATCGGCACTCGTGCTATCGGGGAAGCGCACGTCGTTGACCTGCTCGATAT
>NZ_DAWEMK010000166.1:0-2653 GCF_052362415.1 Paratractidigestivibacter sp.
CGAGCGGGTCAACGGCCGAAGGGGCTCGCGTCCGCGAAGTAGTCGGGGTGCTCGGCGACGATCTTGTCGTAGTCGTAGCGGGACTTCTGCAGGTGGTCGGACACGAGGTAGCTCGCGTAGTTCACGTCCTTCGTCGCGAGGGCGCGACGCATCTGGCGGTGCTGGCCCACGACTTCCTCGGGGTCGACGCCCTTGGTGATGGCGGAAAGCCAGCGGAAGCGCTCGAAGTGGGTGTTCGTCAGATTGAGCCACTGCCAGATCACGGGGCGGCCGGCGATGTCATAGAGCGCGGCGTGCATGGCGTTGTCGGACTCGAAGAAGGCGCGCTTGTCGTCGGCGTCGAGGGCTTCTTGCTGGGCACAGATCAGCTCGTCGATGCGTTCGAGCCCAATCGCGTCGATGCGCGCGCAGCACTCGGCGATGATCTCGCGCTCCAGGCACTCGCGCGAAAGGCGCGCGGCCTCGGCGTAGCGCATGTTGATCTTCGAGACGTACGTACCGCTCTGGGGCACGGACTCGACGAGGTCCTCCTGGGCCAGGCGCAGGAACGACTCGCGCACCGGCGTGCGCCCGAGCTCGAGCTCCTCGCAGAGCTCCTTGATGCCGAGCTTCATGCCCGGGGTGTAGTCGGCGAAGATGATCCTCTCGCGGATCATCTCGTATGCCTGGCTCTGCAGGCTGTCCGGTTCCTTTGCCATTCCTCGCCTCTCTTCTTCGGTTTGCGTGCCGAAGTATATCAGTCGCGGAGGCGCGTGCCCGGCACTACTCGGCGAGAAGCGCCGTGAGCTTTGCGGGAACGCTGCCGACGAGCTCGATGCGGTCGTTCAGGCCCCGCAGGGCGGGCTGGCCGGACTCCATGAGGAAGGGGTGGCCGACGTAATCGAGCATCTCGGCGTCGTTGAAGTTGTCTCCGAAGGCGGCCATGTCCGCCGCCGCGATGCCGAGCTCGCCCGAGATCGCCGCCAGCGCCGAGCCCTTGTCCACGCCACGGCACATGACGTCGAACCAAGAGGCCCCCGAGACCACGACCTTGAGCGCGTCGCCGAAGCGCTCCTCGAAGGCGGGCGCCGCCGCGTCGAGGTCGGCGGGGTCCTTCGCATAGAAGCTGACCTTGAGGAAATCCTCGTGGATCTGGTCGAGCGAATCGATCGGGGTCGTGCGTGTCCCGACCTCGTTGACCAGGTGGTCGATGAAGGCGGGCGAGCTGGCGAAGGCGTAGTTGGTGTGGACGCCGGAGACCAGAAGCTCGAGCCTGGGGTCGGCCATGATCGCGCGGCAGACCTCCTCGCCCAGGTCGCGGGGCATGCAGCGCTTGAGGAGCACCTCGTCGTCGAGCATGACGAGCGAGCCGTTCTCGCAGAGGTAGAGGATATCGTCGGCCACGGGGGCAAAGAGACGGCGCAGGTTGTAGTACTGCCGGCCGCTCGCCGCGAGGAAGCGGACGCCGCTGGCCGCAAGGCCGCGGATCTGGTCGAAGACCTCGTCGGGGACCTCCCGCGCGCCATCGAGCAGCAGCGTTCCGTCGAGGTCGGCCGCGATCAGCCGTATGCCGTTCATTGCCATGTGCGTCTCTCCGTTGTGGGTCGAGGTGGTATAGATGCGGGGAGCCGGGCAGAATTGTGCCATATCAGGCCCAGACGGTCATGGCCAGCGTCGCAGCGACGATGAGCACGAGGCCGACCGCGGCGCGACGGCTCAGGCGCTCGTCGAACACGGCGCGGGCGAAGGCAATGGACACGAGGATCGATAGCTTGTCGATCTGCACGACAACGCTCACCTGGCCCGTCTGCACCGCGTAGTAGTAGAAGAGCCAGGAAGCTCCCGTCGCCACACCGGAGGCGCAGATGAAGGCAAGCTCACGGCGGTCGACGTCGCGCGCGAGGCCGAGCTTGCCGCGGGCCGCGACGATGACCCACGCCATCACGAGGACGAAGCAGGTGCGCACCGCCGTGGCGAGGCTCGAGTCGACGTGCTCGATACCCACCTTCGCGAGTACCGAGGTGAGCGCGGCAAAGACGGCCGAGAGCACGGCGAGGACGAGCCAGCGGCGACCGCCGTCGGCGGGGGCGTCTGCCGAGCCATCGGCAGGGACGCAGACCGAGCCGTCGGCGGGCGCGTCGGCCAGTGCGTTGGCCGAGCCCGAGTTCGCGCCCGAGCCCGCACCGGCCGAGCGAGCGCCCGAGCCCTTCTTGCGCTCGATCATGAGGAAGGTTCCCCCGAGGATGACCGCCGTGGCCACGAGCTTGACCGCGAGGTGGCTCGTCTCGCCGAAGAGCACGATGGCGAGGAGGACCGAGAGCGCCGTCGACGATTTGTCGATGGGCACGACCTTGTTCACGTCGCCTTCCGAGAGCGCCGCGAAGTAGCAGATCCAGCTCGCACCCGTGGCCAGGCCAGACAGCCCGAGGAAGAGATACGACCGCGGCGTGATCGCGGCCAGCGCCGCCGGCACGTCCCCCACCGAGATCGCCGTCATCACCCAGCTGAACACGAGCACGACCGTCGTGCGGATAGCCGTGGCCACATCCGAGTCCGTGTGCTCGATGCCGATCTTCGCCAGAATCGACGTGACGCCCGCGAACAGCGCCGACGCCGCCGCGGCAAGTACCCACTCCATGTGCTGCGCCTCCCGAATAATTGCCCGCCGTCATCT
>NZ_DAWEMK010000167.1:0-2640 GCF_052362415.1 Paratractidigestivibacter sp.
GGGCGAAGTCGACGTAGCCGGTGTTCGCGATGGGCTTGTCGCCGTACTCCTGGGCAAACCAGGTGACGTCGCCGTACACCTCGGAGGCCGAGAAGGCCCAGAGCTTGTCGGCCGTGGAGGTGAGGACGTCGAAGTCCCCGCCCTTGACCGTGCCGGTGTTGTTGGTCGTCTTCGAGACCTCGACGACGCCGGACGAGAGCTCCTGCGGCAGCAGGGCGAGGCTGTCGGCAGCAAGCCATGCGCGCAGCCGGCTCGACTCCCAGCCGCCGAGGTTCGTGTCCTCGTCGTTCATACCCCTGCGCGAGAGCGGCGAGGTCATGAAGGTGAGGCCCGCCTTGCCCGACCCGTCCGCCAGCTCGTCCGCGCGCGCGCCGACGACGCGGCACGTGACGACGTGGCCGTCGGTGAGCTCGATCGGGCGGACGCAGTCGGCGATGGCGCCGTCGGCGCCGACGATCCCGTACTCGCGCGCGACCTCTAGGCCCGCCGCGTCGTCGGCCGCAGCCGAGATCATGCGGGCGATCTGGGAGAGCTCGTCCCACGAGTACTCCGAGAAGGCCTTGGGCGCGGGCACGCCGGTGCCCGCGGGATCGGCGGCGGTGGCCGCGGGCTCCGCCTGCCGCCCGCTCGCCTTGAGCCTCCCTGTGGCGACGAACCAGAACGCGAGGGCGCAACCGGCGACGAAAAGGGCCGAGACCGCGAGCGCGACGTAGGTGCCGGCGCCCGAGCCGTTCTTCTTTCCCATGATCTGTCCTTTCGTCGACGCATGACGATCGTGGGGTTCATCCTCGCACAAAAAGAAGGGAGGGAAGCCGCTCGGGCTCCCCTCCCTACCGAATCAACTCAGGTCAAAGCCTAGGCGAGCTTCTGCGCGCCGCCGTTGGACTTGATCTTGGCCTGGGCAGCCGCGAGGCGCGCGATGGGCACGCGGTACGGCGAGCAGGACACGTAGTCGAGGCCGAGGTCGTAGTACATCTGGATGGAGTCCGGGTCGCCGCCGGTCTCGCCGCAGACGCCGCAGATGATCTTGTCGTTGGCCTCGTGGCCGCCTTCCACGCCGAGCTTGACGAGCTTGGCGATGCCCGCATCGAGAGTCTCGAAGGGGTTGGTCTTCAGGATCTTCTTGGACAGGTACTGCGGGATGAAGGCGCTCTCGACGTCGTCGCGCGAGAAGCCGAAGCCCATCTGGGTAAGGTCGTTGGTGCCGAACGAGAAGAAGTCGGCGTACTTGCCGATCTCGTCGGCGGTCACCGCGGCGCGCGGAATCTCGATCATGCAGCCGACGGGGATGTTGAGGTCGACGCCGGTCTGCTCGGAGACGGAGGCGATGACGGTCTCGATCTGCTCACGGACGACCTTGAGCTCCTCGACCGTGGAGACGAGCGGGACCATGATCTCGGGCCTGGGGTCGAGACCGCGCTTCTTGAGGTGGGCGGCAGCGCCGGCGATGGCGCGGACCTGCATCTCGGTCAGCTCGGGGTACACGATGCCGAGGCGGCAGCCACGCAGGCCGAGCATGGGGTTGGCCTCCTGGAAGGAGTCGAGGCGGGCGAGCATGTCGCGACGGGCCTTGAGCTGGATGTCGGACTCGCCGCGGGCCTCGGCGTGCGCGAGCTCGACGGCGGCGTCGCGCGGGTTGTCCAGGAACTCGTGCAGGGGCGGGTCGAGCAGGCGGACGATGACGGTCTTGCCGTCCATGGCCTCGAACATGCCGAGGAAGTCGTCGGTCTGGACCTTGAGGAGCTGGCCCAGGGCCTGCTGCTTGGCGCCGGTGCGCTCAGCGAGGATGAAGGACTGGATGATCTCCTTGCGGTCGCCCAGGAACATGTGCTCGGTGCGGTCGAGGCCGATGCCCTCTGCGCCGAAGTCGCGGGAAAGCTTGGCGTCCTCAGGGTTGTCGGCGTTCGCGCGGACACCGATGTTGCGACCGCGGGAGGCATCGGAGCGGACGGCGTCGGCCCACTCGAGGATGGTCTCGAGATCGCCGGTGAGCTCGGGGCGCACCAGGGGCACGGCGCCCAGAATGACGTCGCCGGTCGTGCCGTTGATGGAGATGATGTCGCCCTCGTGGAGCACCACGTCGGTGCCGGAGACGACGACCTCCTTGGCCTTGGCGTCGATCTTCAGCGCCTCGGCGCCGCAGACGCAGGGGGCGCCCATGCCGCGGGCGATGACGGCCGCGTGGCTGGTCTTGCCGCCGTGGGAGGTGAGGATGCCCTCGGCCGCGACCATACCCTTGAGGTCGTCGGGCGTGGTCTCCCAGCGGACCAGGATGCAGGGCTGGTCCTTGTTGGCGCAGTGGACGGCCTCATCGGCAGAGAAGACGACCTTACCCACAGCGGCGCCCGGGGAGGCGTTCATGCCCTTGGTCAGGACCTTGAAGTCGGCCTTCGGGTCGAACTGCGGGTGCAGGAGCTGGTCGAGCTGCTCCGGCGCCACGCGCATGACGGCCTCCTCCTTGGAGATGGCGCCCTCGGCCTCGAACTGCATGGCAATGGCCAGAGCAGCCATGGCGGTGCGCTTGCCGACGCGGGTCTGGAGCATCCAGAGCTTGCCCTGCTCGATGGTGAACTCGATGTCCATCATGTCGTGGTAGTGCTCCTCGAGCTTGAGGAAGATCTCGTCGAGCTCCTTGCCCGC
>NZ_DAWEMK010000168.1:0-2531 GCF_052362415.1 Paratractidigestivibacter sp.
GTTTTCTTCAACAAAAAAGACCCGCTCCCCTGTTGGGAAGCGGGTCTTTGGAAGGACGGTTAACGTACTAGGAAATTACTCCTCGTCGTTGTCCTTGGCCTCTTCGGCGTCGTCGGTGTCCACGAGCTGGTTGAGCAGCTCGTCGAGGGAAGCCATGTCCTCGTTGATGGCACCGTTGGCGGGAGCCTTCTTGTCGTCGATCGGGGCGCCCAGGAGCTCCTCGTCGGCGTCGGCGTGATGCGTCGGCGCGGCGGAGGTGCCCAGCAGGATGTCGTCCGGACCGTCGGGGCTAAAGACCATCTGCAGCAGCTGCGAGAGGTCTTCCTCGTCGGCAACGTCGTCGTTGTTCTCGAGGATGTAGAGCAGGTCGTGGGCCTCCAGGCCGTCACGGAGCTCCTCGATCGCCTTGGCACCGATACCATCAATGCGCAGCAGATCCTCCTCGGACTTGCCGACCAGGTCGCCGACCGTCTCGATGCCGACCTCGCTGAACTTGTTGGTCCAGCGCTGCGACACGCCCAGGTCGTCGAACAGGTACAGGCGAGCCTTCTCGGCGGAGATGGTGTGGCCGTTGCGGGTGAACGAACCGTCAGCACCACCGAACTCGTCGTAGCCGGCCCAGTCGAGCTGCTGCGGGAGCTGCTCGTCCAGGTCCTTGAGCTCCACAGGAGCCCACTCGGGCAGCGACTTGGCGTTGGGCGAAGCCGGGCCGTCGATGTCCACGTAGCCATCGGCCGTACGATACGTCAGCTTGGCGTTGGCGTACGGCTTGAGGCCGGTACCAGCCGGGATCTTCTTACCGACGATGACGTTGGACTTAAGGTCGAGCAGGTGGTCGACCTTGCCCTCGATGGCAGCCTCGGTAAGGACGCCGGCGGTACGGATGAACGAAGCGCTCGACAGCCAGGAGTCGATGTTGGACGCGACCTTGAGCGTACCCAGGATGACGGGCTCGGCCACGGGAGCCTGACCGCCCAGACGGGCAACGCGCTCGACCTCGTCGGCGAACTCGTAGCGGTCGACGTACTGACCGAGCAGGTACTTGGAGTCGCCGGGGTTGGTGATCTGAACGCGACGCAGCATCTGACGTGCGAGCACCTCGATGTGCTTGTCGTTCAGGTCAACGCCCTGACTGGTGTAGACGTCCTTGACGCTCTCGACGAAGGTGTGCATCGTCGACTCGATGTCGGTCAGCTTGCGCAGGTTGCGGAAGTTGACGAAGCCCTTGGTGATCTGGTCGCCGGCGCGAACCTCGCAGCCGTCCTCGATCTCGGGCATAAAGCGCACCGAAGCGGGGACGCGACGCTCGTCGAGGACACGGGTGTGATCCTCGGAGTCGGTGAGCGTCAGCACGTACTCGGACTTCTCGGGCTTAATCGAGAGGTGACCGGAGTACGGAGCCAGCTCGGCCTCGCGACCCAGAATCTTCTCGTTGACGTTGCCGACGATATCGAACATACGGCTGACCGTAGGCAGACCCTGCGTAATATCGTCGACGCCAGCGACGCCGCCGGAGTGAATGGTACGCATCGTAAGCTGCGTACCGGGCTCGCCGATGGACTGGGCAGCAATAATGCCGACGGCAGTACCGATAGCGACCGGGCGACGGGTGGAAAGATCCCAGCCGTAGCACTTCTGGCACACGCCGTACTTGGAGCGGCAGGTGAGCAGCGCGCGGAGCTTGACCTTCTTAAGGCCAGCATCGACCATCTTCTGGATGTCGGCGACCTTCTCGATGTAGCCGTCCTGCTCAAAGAGCACGGTGCCATCGGGAGCCACGACGTCCTCGATGAAGCAACGGCCGACGAGGTCGGTGTTGAGGTCGGTGGTGCCGGGGATGATGAGGTTGTAGGTGACGCCCTCGTGCGTACCGCAGTCCTCCTCGCGGACAATGACGTCCTGGGCCACGTCGACCAGACGACGGGTCAGGTAACCAGAGTCCGAGGTGTGGGATGCGGTATCGACCAGGCCCTTACGGGCGCCGTAGGTCGAAATGAAGTACTCGAGCGGCAGCAGGCCCTCGCGGAAGTTCGCCTTAATGGGAAGGTCGATCGTCTCGCCGGACATGTCTGCCATCAGGCCACGCATGCCGCCGAGCTGACGCAGCTGGGTCTTAGAACCACGGGCGCCGGAGTCGGCCATCATGTACAGCGGGTTCTCCTCGTCGAACATGTCGAGCATGAGCGCTGCAACCTTGTCGGTACAAGCGGTCCACTCGTTAACGACTTCGATGTGGCGCTCCGTCTCGTTGATGAAGCCCTCCTCGAAGTACTCGTTGATCTGGTCGACGTTGGCCTGGGCGCGATCGAGCAGCTCCTGCTTCTCGGCAGGGATGAGAGCGTCCCACACCGAGATGGTAAGGCCGGCGCGGGTAGCGTAGTGGAAGCCGGAGTACTTGATGGCGTCGAGGATCGGGCCGACCTTGGCCTCGGGGTAACGATCGCAGCAGTCGGCAACCAGCTTGGCCACATCGCCCTTGACCATCTTGTAGTTCATGAACTCATAGTCTTCGGGCAGGCACTGGCGGTTGA
>NZ_DAWEMK010000169.1:0-2519 GCF_052362415.1 Paratractidigestivibacter sp.
TCCATGTCGGGCGACTCCCAGTGGACGGACCTCGGCGCGATGAAGGGCCCCAAGGGCGACACCGGCCCCGCCGGCCCCACCGGCCAGCAGGGCACGACCGGCCCGCAGGGCCCGGCGGGCCCCGGCATCACCTTCGGCAGCGGCGCCCCGAGCGCGCCGTCGCAGCAGGGCGCCGTGTACGTCGACGTCGCCGACGGCTACAAGGTCTACCAGTACAGCCAGACGGCCTAGCGAAAGGAGCTCATCATGGCATGGACGAACATCGGCTCGCTCAAGGGCCCCAAGGGAGACAAGGGCGACACCGGCCAGACCGGGCCGCAGGGACCGCAGGGACTGAAAGGAGCCACCGGCCCGACCGGCCCACAGGGCCCGACAGGGGCCACCGGCCCCACCGGCCCGAAGGGCGCGGACGGCACCTCCGTCACCGCGGGAACCGGCGCCCCGAGCGGCACCGCGGCGGTGGGTTCGGTCTACATCGACGCCTCGACCGGCAACCTGTACACGTACAAGGCCTAGGGGGCTTCTTGCATGGCCTGGACGAAGATAGGCAACCTCAGGGGCCCGACGGGGGCAACCGGGCCGCAGGGGCCTGCGGCGACGACCGCCCAGGCCTTCCTCGCCGCCCACCCGGTCGGGTCGCTCTACATGGAGACCAAGGGCAAGAACCCGGGCGCGGCCTACGGAGGCACGTGGGTGATGCGCGACTCGCAGAACGGTTTCATCTGGGAAAGGACGGCATAATGGAGATCGTGACCGGCAAGGCCGGGACGCCGCACGTGAGCTCGGCGGATGACGGGCGCAGGATCGCGGGCGAGGTTGGAGCCGGCAGCTACGTCCTGCAAACCGGGGGCAGGCTTGCGCCGTCGCTCGTTGACGCGAACACAGTGAGGTTCGCGACGGGCGACATGGTCGTCCAGGGCCGCCACATCGGCCTCACGGCCCCCGAGGACGTGAAGGTGGCCTCCGGAACGCAGGGCAAGAAGCGCACGGACTACATCTGCGTCCACTACAAGAGGGACGTGAGCGGCGCGAACCCGACGCTCGTTGAGAAAGTCGAGTGGAAGGTGCTGCAGGGCACGCCGGGGGCCACGGCAACCGCGCCGTCGCTCATAAGAAGGTCCATCCTGAACGGCGACGCCGACGTGACCGTGCCGGTGTGCTCGGTGAGCTTCGACGGCCTGACCACGGGCGCGCCCAAGCTCATCATCCCGACGCTGACCCCGCTCGCGACGCTCGGGGATTCCGTATCCCGGGCAGCGAACAAGCTCTACCCCATGAGCTTCATTTACCCCGGAACGACGGTGGACATGGCCCGCGCCGACGACTACGGCCAGGCCATCTCGCTCATGACCAAGGACACGTTCAAGCGCATCTGCGGCCGCGACTTCGACCAGTCCAAGGACGTGGTCGTGGCGATGAACGGCGACTACGTCTCCCAGAAGATGCTCCACGGCCTATATACGTACTATTCCCCTGCCTCGGGCGGCATCTGGGCCCGCTTCGAGGGCGTGAGCGTCGGCAGCAGCGTGCGCATCAACTGGCTCATCGTGCTCGGGGCCTAGCTGACCGGGAACGAGAGCGACCCCTTGTGCCACGTATTGGCAAGGATGGTCGCGCCGTGCTTGGTGCGGAAAGAGACGCAGTTGCCCGCGACGTGGAGAAGCCGCCCGCCCTGGTTCGCCACGTCATCGGAGTCGACCATGACGGCGAAGCCCTCGTGGGGGCAGGACACGTCCATGGTCGCGAGCTTGGTCGAGCCCCAAGACTCCGCTACGAACTTTCCGACGTTGACCAATGAGACCCAGATTGTTGCCACGTTGTCCACGACCACGCCCCTGATATGGAAGTCGGGGTCGCCGATGACCTTCGTGAAGTTTATCTTTCGGACTCTCGCGGACTGCTGGGGTACGGAATGCTAAATCGTGTACGCCAGCGAAATGTCAACGTTGCCCCACGTCAGAGTGTCCTTGCCGTAGCGGTGGATAAGCTTGACGACGCCGTCGGGGTCGACGGACGCGATACCCCACGACATGTCCTGCACGCCGAAGATTGCCCGGGCTGGCACCTTTGGTCGGTAGGCGGCTTTCACGGAGCCGACCTTTATGCCTTGGGTGGTAGTCATCGCACCGTCTCCAACGACGTGAATCGTCACACTGCCACCGCGGGCCGCGCCCTCGACGAGGAGGCCTGAGAAGATCTGGCTCTCAACCGGGGATACGGAATGCTATGCGGCAATCCAGACGCAGTGGCCGATGTTACGGCCGCCGCTAACCGGCGACGCGCAGAAGAAGTTAACACTGCCATTGGCAGTGACCTCAACCTCAGCCGTGTTGTTGGAAGCAAGACCGGATGAGTAAGCGCGCACGGTCGGTTCTAGGAAATCGATGTGAGGTCGATAACCGACCGGGAGCGTGCCTGCCTTCCATACTTGCGTCGACTCTTGCGAGAAGTTCCAGAACATCTCGACGATGTTGCCGACACGACGATAGAACACTTTGTCGACACTGGCGGGGCTGCCA
>NZ_DAWEMK010000170.1:0-2504 GCF_052362415.1 Paratractidigestivibacter sp.
ATTTGCACGCAGATGCCCGCGTTGACCTTGCCGATGCCGGACTGGACAACGACGACGTCCGCTCCCCCGAGCTTACCCTCGCAGAACTCCATGCCGGCGACCTTCGTCGCGCGAGCGCCCTCCATGGCCTCCTTGAGGAGCTCGACCTCCGAGGCCATCGCGCCGATGATTCCCGTCTTCATAGCTGTTTCCCTTCTAGAGTCGCCTGGCTTTACGCCGTCGGCTTCGCGCAGTCGGTTTCGTGCCGTCGCTGTTCGGCGCATCACTTTATGGTTCTACCCACAAACCTGAACAAGATGCGCCCCCACGCGGCCTTACGCCGGGTAGGTCATGTGCGCGGAGTCGATGCCGTAAAGGGTGTTCTCCAGGTAGCGGCGAGCCCACCAGTGCGCGAGGTTGAGGTCGGCGTCATGCCAGTTGCCGCACTCGGCGGGCTTGGCTCCGGGGATCTCGCCCTCGAAGTCGCGGGCGAACTCGAAGCAGCGCGTGACCAGCGGCGCCACGTCCGCCGGCGTCCACTCGCCGAAGAGCACGAGATAGAAGCCCGTGCGGCAGCCCATGGGCCCGAAGTAGACCACCCGGCCAGCCCATTCGGGGTCATTGCGCAGGAAGGTCGCGCCGAGGTGCTCGAGGGCATGGGCCGCGGCCGTGTCCATGACCGGCTCGCGGTTGGGAGCTGTGAGGCGCAGGTCGAAGGTAGTGATGACGGCCCCGGTCGCGGGGTCGCGGTCGACGCGGCTCACGTACACTCCCGGCTCGAGCGTGAGGTGGTTCACCGTGAAGCTGGAGATGAGTTCCATCGTTGTCCTTTCGAAGTTTGGCATCGGGGAAGAAGCGGGGTCGGATCGGAGACCGAGCCAGGGGTCGGCACGGGGATCGGGCAGGAGGTCGGCTCGGGTCACGGGATCAAAGGGCACGGGCGATCCAGGGACGGCCGTGGAGCGCGTGCACGGCACGGTTTCTCGCCCCGGGCATGCCGACGCCGTCGGCCAGGTGCAAAACGACGACGCCGTCCGTCCCGTAAGCGGTGATGCCGCAGAACAGCACGCCGGTGCGGTACTCGGGGTCGAGGTCGGCGCCGAGCGCCTCCTCGACGCAAGTGCGCGCCTCCTCGGCGACGGCGTCGAGGTCCGCGCCCGGAGCGACGGCGAAGGACACCTTGCAGATGCCGGCGTTCGCGGGGTCCAGGTGCGTGAGGGTCGTCTTGTTCAGCACGGAGTTAGGGATCACGTCGACGTCGCCCGCGCGGCTGCGAAGCGTCGTGGAGCGCCAGGTCACGTCGGTCACCGTGCCCGTCGTGGTGCCGACGGTGACTTTGTCGCCGGGACGGACGGCGCGGCTGAGCATGAGGCCGAGCCCGCCCACGATGTTCGAGATCGTGTCCTGCAGGCCGAGCGAGATCGCGACCGAGACGACGCCCAGGGCGGCGATGAGGCCCGAGGGGTCGACGTTGAAGACGGGCCTCAGCACCGAGAGGAACGCGAGCGACCAGATGGCGGTCCTCAGGATATTGATGAAGATCGAGGCGTTCGGGACCTCGGAGGCGTCGAGGACCTTGTTCGCCAGGCGCACGACGACGTTCTGGACGATCAAGGCGATCGCCACCGCGACGGCGATGACGGCTCCCTTCTGGATGAGCGCCTCTGTTATGTTGATGACCTGCTGGTCCATGTTTGCCCTTCTTTTGCCGGAGGTCAGCTTACCTTGACCAGGGGCGCGAAGCCCTTGAGGAGCTTCTTGGTCTTGCCCGTGCGCGTGAACTTGACCTCGATGGTGTCTCCGGATGCGGCCACGACCACGCCGGGGCCGAAGGTCTTGTGAGAGACGCGGTCGCCCTTGGCGAAGTCCGTGGGCTTCTCGTAGGCGCTGGGAGCCGCCGCGGGCGCGGACGTCGGGCGCGAGGTCTCGCTCGCAGAGGCGTGGCCGCCGACCCGCGTGCGGGAGCCGAACGACGAGCCCGCGCCGGAGCCCACAGCGGAGCTGGAGCTGAACTCGCGCCAGGTCTTTGCTCCCGAAGCGGAGCCCGAGCGCTGCGGGGAGCCGCCCGTGGAGCGCGTGCGCGAGCCGAAGACGTTGCCGCCGTAGACGGACGACCCGCGGCCGCTGCCGAAGGTACCGTGGCGGTCGCCGCGCTTCTCCCAGCCCACACCGGTCATGCCGAGCGAGCCCACGCCCTCGCGCTCGCAGTCCTCCTCGGGGATCTCGCGCACGAAGCGGCTCGGCGGGTTGGCCTGCGTGGAGCCGAAGGTGCGGCGCGTGGCGGCATAGGTGAGGTAGAGCTTCTTGCGCGCGCGGGTGATGGCGACGTACGCCAGGCGCCGCTCCTCCTCGAGCTTGGCCGGATCGGAGTCGCCGAAGGTCGTGTGGGGGAAGATCCCTTCCTCCATGCCGGCGACGAAGACGACCGGGAACTCGAGGCCCTTGGCCGCGTGGACCGTCATCATCGTGACGGCGCTCGACTGGCCCGCGAGCGAGTCGAGGTCGCTGCGCAGCGCGAGCCACTC
>NZ_DAWEMK010000171.1:0-2435 GCF_052362415.1 Paratractidigestivibacter sp.
AGCACGACCTTGACCAGGCCGAGCTTTCGCGCACGCTGGGCCACGTGGTGGAGGACGTCGTCAACCGCGTGGGCGTCGACGTCAACACCGCGAGCGCGAGCCTACTGGGCTACGTGTCGGGCATCACGCCGAGCGTGGCCAAGAACATCGTTGCCTACCGCGAGGAAAACGGCGCTTTTACCGATCGCCGCCAGCTCAAGAAGGTCCCCAAGCTGGGACCCAAGGCCTATCTCAACGCCGCTGGCTTCCTACGCATCAGCGGCGGTAAAAACCCGCTCGACGCGACGAGCGTCCACCCCGAAAGCTACGAGGTGGCGACGTCCGTCCTGGAGCGCGCCGGCGTGGCGGCCAGCGAGCTCAGCCGCGGCGGCGTGCCCGATATCGAGCGCCGCCTGGGCAGCATCTCGGCGCTGGCAAGCGACCTGGACTGTGGCACCCTGACGCTCATCGACATCGTCAACGAGCTCAAGAAGCCCGGCCGCGACCCACGCGACGACGCGCCCGAGGTGGTCTTTAGTCGCTCGGCGCTTTCCATCGACGACCTGGAGCCCGGCATGGAACTCAAGGGCACGGTGCGCAACGTCGTCGACTTTGGTGCCTTCGTCGACGTGGGCGTGCACCAGGACGGCCTCGTGCACATCTCCAAGCTGGCCAACCACTTCGTCAAGCACCCGAGCGACGTAGTGCGCGTCGGCGACACGGTGAAGGTGTGGGTAGAAAAGGTCGATCGCGACCGCAAGAAGATCTCGCTCACCATGGTGCAGGGGAAGTAAACCGCCAAAGCAAGGGTACCCCCTGCAGCGACGTGCAAAATCGCGAGTATTCTGCAAATTCCGCCGTTCCAGATGCCCCTCAGAGGCGATAAAGTCAAAAACAGCCCCCGTTTTGGCGTCATCAGAGCCAAAACGGGGGTGTTCCGTGCTTCAACCGGTCGCGCGCGCAGACGTGGTGTAAGAGTGTCCTGAGGTCCGTCGCTGCAAGTCCCGATGTTACTCCTTCTTGAGACCGCGCTTCTCGACTATCTCGTCCACTATCTCCCTGGCGCGCCTCCCGAGCGCGCGGCGCCTCCCCTCTGTCGGGGCCGGCCTGTCCGCGGGCTCGGCGAAGCCCTCGGCGGCCGAGGCCTCGGAGAACACGCGCTGCTGGGACCACTGCCCCTCGGTCTCCATGAGGCTCGCGCACGTCAGGCGCAGCATCGACTCCCTCGAGGGGAAGGACTGCACGACCCTGTAGCGGCGCTTGATCTCGCGGTTGGCGCGCTCCTGGACGTTGTTGGTGCGGAGCTTGGCCCAGTGCGCCCTGGGGAAGGCCGTGAACGCCAGCGCGGAGTCCTCGGCCTGCTCGAAGACCTCGCCGGCCCTGGCGGACACCGACGCCACCCAGGGCGCCGCCTCGGCCCACACGCAGCGCGCGAGGTCGGGGTCGTCCTGGTAGACCGCGGCGTGCACGAGGTCCCTGACGGCCGCCTTGGAGTCCTCGGGCCTGCCCGAGCAGGCGCTCTGGAGGTTGCGCTGCAGGTGCGTCACGCAGCGCTGCCAGGCGCAGCCCTGGAACAGGCGCGAGACGGCGGCCACGAGCCCGGCGTGGCTGTCGGAGACCACGAGGCGAACGCCGGCCAGCCCGCGCTCGCGCAGCCCGCCGAGGAACGCCGCCCAGGAGTCCTCGCTCTCGGTGTCGACCACGTCGCAGCCCAGGAAGTGCTTGCGCCCGTCGGCGCCCAGCCCGATCGCGGTCACGACGCCCTGCGAGACGACCGACGAGCCGACCCTGCAGCTCATGTAGGTGGCGTCGAGCCACAGGTAGCAGCACGGCGTGCCCGACAGGTCGCGGCGGCGGAACTCCTCCACCTCGGCGTCGAGGTCGGAGCAGAGGCTCGAGACCTCCGAGCTCGACAGCGAGGATATGCCCAGCCTGGACGCCACGCGCTCGACCTTGCGGGTGGACACGCCGCACACGTACATCTCCTGCACGATGGAGGCCACCGAGGTGTCGACGCGCGACCATCGCGCGAGCATGCCCTCGGGGTAGTAGGTGCCGTGCCTGAGCTTGGGTATCTCGAGCTCCACGTCGCCCACGGCGGTCTTGAGCGACCTGGGGCGGTAGCCGTTGCGGCTGTTCTCCCTGCCGTCGCTGCGCTCGTTGCGGCCCGCGCCGCACATCTGCTGGGCCTCGGAGTCCATCAGCGCGTTCATCACGCCGCCCAGCACCCTGCACGCGAACTCGCGCGCGTCGCCGCACTCCTGCCAAAGCCTCGCCGCCTCGAGGGCCTCGTCGCGGCCGAGGCGCAGTACACTCTCTTCTTGGGGCATCGCCTTTCCTTCCATTCGTCACCTTCATTACTCCAACGACGAATTCTAGGCGGTGTCCCCTCCCTTTCAAGAAAGAGAAGAGGCGGGGCATGCCCCGCCTCTTACACCACATCTCTGCGCGCTACC
>NZ_DAWEMK010000172.1:0-2408 GCF_052362415.1 Paratractidigestivibacter sp.
CGACGGTGCAGTCGCCGACGCCCTTGCTGCGCTGGTAGCAGCCGGCGTCGATCCACTTCTGGATGAGCTCAGGCTCCTTGGATTGCGGGTCGTAGGTCTTGGGCATCTCTTCCACGGTAAATCTCCTCGCGTTGCGCCTCGTGGGCACACGTCTGTAACAGCAGGTATAACAACCGTACAGGATACCACGTGCACAGATGGGAATGGACAAATGGGGGAAGCACGGCTCTTCGACGCGCATGTCCACCTCGATTGGCTCGCTGAGCCCGCGAGGGCGGCCGCGGACGCGGGGCGGCTCGGCCTCCGGATGCTCTGCTGCACGGTGTCGCCGGAAGGCTACCAACACGCGATATCGCAGCTAAACGGCTTTGACGACGTCCGCGTGGCCGCCGGTATGCACCCGTGGTTCGTAGATGGCGGCACCGATGCGGAGAAGATCGCCTCCGCGATAGAGGGCACGGACTGGGTCGGCGAGGTCGGCCTCGACTTCGGCCGCGCCCACGTCGCCACGAAGAAGGACCAGCTCCGGGTCTTCGAGGCCGTGGCCGAGGCGTGCTCCTACGGCGGAAAGACGATCTCCGTCCACGCGGTGCGCTCTGCGGGCACCTGCCTCGACGTCCTCGATCGCACAGGCGCGCTCGCCTCCTGCCGCTGCATCTTCCATTGGTTCAGCGGGACCTCCGAGGAGCTCGTCCGAGCCCGGGAGGCGGGCTGCTGGTTCTCCGTCGGCGAGCGTATGCTGGCCACCCGACGCGGCCGTGAATACGCAAGGCAGGTGCCGACCGACCGTCTCCTGCTCGAGACCGACCTGCCGGAGCACGAGGGAGACGCGACCTGCGCGGCGAACATAGCCGCCTCGCTCGACCGCGCCGCCCAGACCCTGCAGGCGCTTCGGCCCGGCTGGGACCCCCGGTCCGCGAGGCTTTTCTGAGCCGAGACCGAGGGAGAACGATGCGGCTCGCCATAAAGACGGGCGTCAGGGGCTTCTCTCCTCATCCACCGGGACACGCGGCGCCCCCCCTGCAAGGATCGCGCCGCAACCGAGCCGGCCTTGCGAAGGTGACCGAAATGCAAGACGGCGCGAAGCCCAAAAAGGTATAGTTTTATGTTGTCGTGACCGCTAGAGCAAAGCAAAGGGCATAGACGTTGATCAAGCACCTGAGAATGCCTCTACACAAGAACACGGAGAACCAGAGCGCCCCTTTGGGCGCGACCATGCTTTCGACGTCCTCCACCGGCCTTGACTTGCCGCTGAACGACGTCGTCATCGTGTTCGCCTGCAGCGAGAGCTTCGTCCCGTACCTCTCGGTCGCCACTCAGTCGATCGTCGACAACGCGAGCCCCAGCCGCCGCTACGACATCATCGTCCTCACGAGGGATCTCTCCCCCACCAGCATGGTCACGCTCACGCGCCAGACCAAGGAGGCGAACGTCGGCATCGGCTTCCTCGACGTCGACTCTGCGCTCGGCGACATCAAGCTCCCCCACCACGGCCACTTCCGCCCCGAGACCTACTACCGCCTGCTCGCGCCGCAGCTCCTGCCCAACGTTGACAAGGCCATCTACCTCGACTCGGACCTCATCGTAAACGCCGACATCGCGGAGCTCTACGACTACGACGTCGAGGGCTACAAGCTCGGCGCCACCCGCGACGCGGACACGCTCGGCCAGATCGACGGCTACGACGTCTCGGTCGGGCCCTACCTCCACGACGAGCTCGGCATGGACGACCCGCACGACTACTTCCAGGCAGGCGTCCTGCTTATGAACCTCGCCGAGCTCAGGCGCACCGTGACCGCCGAGGAGTTCCTGCGCATCAGCACCGAGCGCATGTGGCGCTGGCTCGACCAAGACGTGCTCAACAAGGTCGTGAACGGCCACTACGTGCGCATCCCCATGAAGTGGAACTACCTCATGGACTGGCAGCACCTGCGCCGCACCCACATCGTCTCTAACGCTGCGCCCGATGTTCGCGCCGAGTACGACGAGGCCCGCCGCGACCCGAGGATCGTCCACTTCGCGGGACCGGACAACCGCCCGTGGCTCTACCCTGACGCCGACGGGGCGGATCTATTTTGGAAGTACGCCCGCCGCTCCCCTTACCTCGAGGAGATCCGCGCGCAGCTCGAGGACTCCCGTGCCACCGCGAAGGGCCTCGCCAAGCGCGTGCAGGTCATCGCCCTCTACAAGGGCATCATGCCCGCCTTCGACAAGACCTGCCCCGGCGGCTCCAAGCGTCGCGCGGCCATCATCAAGGCCTACAACGCCCTCGGTGGACAGAACCTGTAGAGGGTCGCTGCATATCCCTTACCGCTGGGGAGAGGCCCTGGGTTTCTCTTCATGCTCAAACAGTCCTGACTCGCACGGGGGCCACTAAATGTGGACTCCGTGCGAGCAGGACTGTTTGA
>NZ_DAWEMK010000173.1:0-2408 GCF_052362415.1 Paratractidigestivibacter sp.
AATGGTCACCGGGAATTGAGCAGCGTGCGCACCTCCGGCGCGCACGCTTTTTGAGCACCTACCCCTCCTGCATCAGGGCGTGGCGCACGCGGTAGGACTCGCCACGGAACTGGACGAGCCTGCCGTGGTGGACTATGCGGTCGATGACGGCGGCCGCCATCTGGTCGTCGCCGAAGACCGAGCCCCACCTGCTGAACTCGAGGTTCGTCGTGATCACCGCCGACTGGGCCTCGTAGGCGTCGGCGAAGACCTGGAAGACCAGCCTGGCGCCGTCGGCGTCCAGCGGCAGGAACCCGAGCTCGTCGATGACGAGCAGGCGGGCGCGGCCGATCTGCGCGGCCTCCCGGTCGAGCCTGCCCTCGTCGCGGGCCCTCCTCAGCCTCGAGACGAGGGCGGAGGCCGTGAAGAAGCGCGCCTCGAGCCTCCTCTCGCACGCCAGCGCGCACAGCGCCGACGCCATGTGCGTCTTCCCCGTGCCGACGTCGCCCATGAGCACCAGGTCCTCGCGCCGCCCCAGGAAGCCGAGGGAGAGCAGGTCCTCGCGGCCCATCCCCTCGGGCCACGAGACCGCCGACCAGTCGTAGCCGTCGAAGGTCTTCGGCGCGGGCAGGGCACAGCGCCTGAGCAGCGTCGCGCGCTTCGACGACTCGCGGCTCGCGCGCTCGGCCTCGAGGTAGCCGGCGAGGTACTCGACCTGCTTCGGGGTCCCCAGGCGCGACCACTCCTCCAGGACGGCGCCGGTCAGCGAGCAGGACCGCCCGGCCTCCACGACCCTCCGGGCCAGCTCCTCGCTAGCGGCCATCGGCGACCGCCCCCTTCAGGAAGCCGTCGTAGACCGCGAGGTCGGCCCCGCCCGCGGCCGCCGCGCCGCCCGCGGCTATGCGCCCGGCGAGGACGTCGACGGTGGCGTCGTCGGGGACGCGGCCGCCCTCGACGACCCTGAGCGCCGCCTCGCAGGCCGCCGCGAACCCCGACGCGCCGCTCGCCCGCCCGATCGCCCTGAGGGCCCTGCGCCTCCCGGCCGCGTCCATGCGGTCGATGCCGTCGACGAGGCCGGCCGGCATGTCCCTCCTGATCGTCGACTCGCCGAACGCGCGCGGCCTGGCGACGAGCGCCGGCACGAGCGAGGCCGGGTTGCGCACGGCCGGCCCCTCGCCGAACGCCCTGGGCAGCACGGCCACCCTGCGCCCGCGGTCGGCGAGGATCTCCACCGTGCCGGCCCGCAGCCCGACCAGCAGCCTCCTGTCGTGCCAGGCCGGCCCGGCCACGTACTCGCGGCCCGCCGCCGTGACGTAGCCCCGCTTGTCGGCCTTGGCCGGCACCCACCGCACCGCGTCGAAGGGGACGCCGGGCAGCGCGCGCATCTCGGCGAGGTCGTCGGCGGGGGCCTCGGGCGTCGGCCTGCCGTCGCGGGCGCGCGAGGCGGCGTTGAGCCCGGCGCACCCCGCGGCGAGGTGGCGGTTGAGCTCCTCCATCGACCCGAAGGACGGGACCGGGGCCAAGAGGTTGCGCCGCAGGAACCCCACGGCGTTCTCGACGGAGCCCTTCTCGTTGCCGGAGTAGGGGTTGCAGTACCTGGCCTCGAAGCGGTAGTGGGCCCTGAACTGCGAGAACAGCCTCGACTCGGTGACCTCGCCGCGGACCATCCTGCCCGCCTCGGTGGCGTTGTCGAGGACCATCACCCTGGGGGCGCGCCCCCAGCGCCCGAATATCTCGGCCAGCCCCGCGCACATGCACTCAGACGCCTGCGAGCGCGCCGCGACGCACTGGCGGTCGTTCGAGCGCGGCAGCGTCGCCGTCAGCAGCTTGAGGTCGAGCTCCTCGCCGGCGATGACGGCGCGGAAGTTGCCGTAGTCGGCCTGGCAGGTCCCCGCCGGCCACTCGAGCTCCAGGTAGCCCTCGCCGCCGCCCGCCGACCGCGCCTGCCGCCAGTCGAGCACGAACCTGCGGACCGTCGAGTAGGACCCCTCGTAGCCCCGCTCGTCGACGAGCCTGTCGAAGACCCTCTTGGCGGTGTGGCGCTGCTTGCGGGGCGCACCGAGGTCGGCCTCGAGCACCGACTCGACCCAGGTCTCGTGGCCCTCGAGCGCTGGCCTCCGCCGCCGCTCGGGCAGCGGGGGCTCCGGCGACATGTCCTCCATGTCGGCGTACTTCGCGACGGTGTTGCGGCTCACCCGCAGCCTCTTCGCGATCTCCGCCCTCGGCACGCCGTCGGCGTCCATCGAGCGTATATCATTCCTTACGTCCAGGGGCACGGTCATCTCCTCCATCCTTCCCGGGCGGGCTCGCCAAAGTTGCCGCCCGGGAAACCGTATGACGAGGGCCGCGCCCCTGGCCCCGGGACACGGCCCACTTGATCAAACTGCTCAATTATTCGTGACCACGGTGCTCAGAAAACCGTGACCACG
>NZ_DAWEMK010000174.1:0-1559 GCF_052362415.1 Paratractidigestivibacter sp.
CGCCGATGTTGCCCACGGACTCGGCGACGCGGCCGTCCTCGTGGAGCAGGTGCGTGGTGAGGGAGGTCGTGGTGGTCTTGCCGTTCGTCCCCGTCACGGCGAGCCACCTCTGAGGGCTCTCTCGGAACGCGAGCTCCGGCTCGCCGATGATCTCGTCACTCGCCGCCGCAGCGGAGGCGAAGAAGGCGCTCGGCTCAGGGATCCCAGGCGAGGCGATGGCGAGATCGTAGTGTCCCTCGACCTCTTCGGTCCCCAGGACGCAGCGGACGCCCGCCTCCTCGAGGGCGCGGGTGGCGTCGCTCCGTTCGGAACGCGCTCCGCCGTAGAGCGTGACGGAGTCGACGCGGCCGGCGGGCAGGCCCGTGAGGTAACGGCAGATCCCCTCCCCCGTCTTTCCGATGCCGAGGACGAGGACGTCGCCGAGTTTGTCCGTGTTCTTGCAGGTCATGCTCTTGAGCTTTCTCTTGCCATGCGTTGCGGTGCGGTTGGTGCGATGGAGGAGCTGCGAGAGGCTAAGCGGCGAGGCCCCCGCTTAGCCCCCGGGCCCTAGCCGAGCTGGAAGTAAAGCGCGAAGCCGAGGGTCGCGAAGGCCGCCGAGACGATCCAAAAGCGGGTGACGACCTTGTTCTCCGCCCAGCCCTTCTTCTCGAAGTGGTGATGGATCGGGCTCATGAGGAACACGCGCTTGCCCGTGGTCTTGAAGCTCGCAACCTGGATGATGACGCTCAGGGCCTCGCAGACGAAGAGCCCGCCCATGATGAGCGAGGTGATCTCGGTCTTGGTGAGGATGGCCAGGGCCGCGAGGGCGGCGCCCAGGGCCAGCGAGCCGGTGTCGCCCATGAAGATAGACGCCGGGTTGCAGTTGTGCCAGAGGAAGCCGACGCAGGCGCCCGCGATGGAGGCGGCGAAGATGGCGAGGTTGATCTCGTCGTAGCGGTAGGCGACCATGGCCATCATGAGCATGACAACCATGACGCAGCCGCCCGCAAGTCCGTCGAGGCCGTCGGTGAGGTTGACCGAGTTCGAGAGGCCCGCCATGAGGAAGAACACGAACACGAGGTAGAGCCAAGGGATCTGGATCCCGCCGGCGATGGGCAGCGTCGTGGTGAGGACGCCGAGGTCGATGGCGGCGCCTCCCGGGAAGCGCACGACGGCGTCGATGCCGACCCAGTTGACGGCCGCCAGGCAGAACACGACCGAGATCGTGATCAGCCCCGCCATCTTCTGCGACGGGGTGAGGCCGAGCGAGCGTTTGTGGGCGACCGACTCGATATCGTCGAGGAGCCCCAGCGAGCCCGTGACGAGCATGGCCAGCACGGCGAGGATCAGGTCGGGCGTCCACTTGGCGAAGAGCGCGACCGTGATGACCACGCCGGCCAGCATGATGACGCCGCCCATGGTGGGCGTACCCTGCTTGACGAGGTGGCTCTGCGGGCCGTCGGCGCGGATCTGCTGGCCGATGCCGTCCTTCTTCATGAGGCGGATAAAGAAGGGCATGGCGAGGCACGTGATTGCCGCGGCCACGGCGATGGAAAGGAACACCTGGTAGGTTGGGTAAG
>NZ_DAWEMK010000174.1:1569-2388 GCF_052362415.1 Paratractidigestivibacter sp.
TTGGGTAAGCGGGATTGCCGATCATTTAAGCCAGAACCTCCTTGGCAAAGCGGTCGAGGCCCTCGGAGCGCGAGGCCTTGACGAGGACGAGATCACCGGCGGCGAGCACCGGCTTGAGCGCCGCGACGGCGTCGTCGACCGTGGCGAAGCGGTGGACGGCGTCCTCCGAGGCGCCCATCGTGCAGGCAGCCTCGGCCATGACGTCGGCGAGGTGCCCTCCGATGAAGACGAGCATGTCGAGCCCCTTGGCCGCGGCGTAGGCGCCGGTATAGCCGTGGAGCTTCTCCTCCTCGGCGCCGAGCTCGCCCATCTGGCCGAGGACGGCGACGCGGCGGCCGTCGCAGGCCATCGTCGCGAGGATGTCGAGCGAGGACGCCATCGAGTTCGGCGCGGCGTTGTAGGAGTCGTCGATCACGCGGACCCCGCGGGAAGAAGCGCGCACGTCGAGGCGAAGCGCAGTGTGCTCCATGCGCTCGATGGCCTCCGCGGCGGCGTCGCGGTCGGCGCCCGCGCGCCAGATCAGCGCGAGCGCGATGAGGAAGTCGTCGACCACCTTGCGGCCCGGGAGGTTCAGCTTGACCTCGCGGGCCCAGCCGTCGGCGCAGCGGACGGTGAAGGAGGGCAGGCCCTCGGAGTCCAGGCTCAAGCCCTCGGCGCGGACGGCATCGCCCTCTCGGCCGCCCACAAGCTCGACTGCGACGCCCGCGGGGCGCGCGAAGCCGTCGGCGATGAAGGCCGTGAGGTCGCAGGCGGACGGCATGACGAGCGTCCGCTCGACGCCGCCCGCAGCCGTCGAGGCGTCGCGCATCCGCGCGCAGA
>NZ_DAWEMK010000175.1:0-840 GCF_052362415.1 Paratractidigestivibacter sp.
CGAAGGGCAAGAAGTGCGTCGACGTGGTGAGGGCCACCGTGGCGCCGCCGCCAGCCAGCTCGCGCGCGAGCGCGGAGAGCAGCGTCGTCTTTCCGCCGCCGCCGATCACAGAGGTGATCCCCCGGGGGATTCCCAATGCATCCTGCAACTTCATTTGCTCACCTAACTAAAAGTAAGAAGCTGTCTGAAAAATTACCCTAAAACGAAGTATTGCCGCAGCTAACCGTTACTGTAAAGCCGATATAACGCACGCAAGAGAATCTGTTAGCATTACCAAAAGATTGTACGACAGCCGAGGAGGCATCCATGTTGGTTTACGTTCGCGGCGCGGGGGATATCGCCACCGGCATCGCGCTGCGCCTGCACCGCTGCGGCATGCAGGTTGTCATGGCGGACTTGGCCGTTCCCACGTCCATCCGCCGCACTGTCTGCTTCAGCGAAGCCATCCGCCTGGGCGAGACCACCGTCGAGGACGTCCGCGGCGTGCTCTGCGCCGACGCGGCCGCCGTGCGCGCCGCCGTGGCTGCCGGCGACGTCGCCGTCGTCGTTGACGCGGAGGCTCGCATGGCGCCCGAGCTCGCGCCCGACGTCCTCGTCGACGCGATCCTCGCAAAGAAGAACCTCGGCACCACGCGCGGCATGGCCCCCGTGGTCATCGGCGTGGGCCCGGGCTTCACCGCGCCGGTGGACGTCGACGCCGCCGTCGAGACCATGCGCGGCCACTACCTGGGGCGCGTTTATTACAAGGGCTCGCCCATCGCCAACACCGCCATCCCCGGCCTCATCGGCGGCTACGCCGGTGAGCGCGTGCTGCGGGCGCCGGCAGACGGCGTCGTTGAG
>NZ_DAWEMK010000175.1:850-2374 GCF_052362415.1 Paratractidigestivibacter sp.
GCGTGCGCATCGGCGACGAGGTCCACGCGGGCACCGTCTGCGGCGAGGTCGCGGGCAAGGCCATGGTGGCCACCATCGACGGCGTGGTCCGCGGCCTTCTGCAGGCCGGCGTCACCGTGCGCCGCGGCATGAAGTCCGGCGACGTGGACCCGCGCTGTGAGGCCGCGTTCATCCGCACCGTCTCCGACAAGGCGAGCGCCGTCGGCGGCGGCGTGCTCGAGGCCATCCTCCACCTTACCGGCGCGCTCGCCGGCGTGGGCTCCGCACGCGAATGGCAGGCCGTCCCCAAGGTCGTGGCCACGGCCGCCGCCTCCGGGCTCGATCTCTCTGGAATCGAGGAGTTCGCATGAACGACGTAGCAGGGACCATCAACGACCAACAGATCATCTCCGCCGCGCGCGCCGAGCTCGCCGCCGGGCGTCCCGTCGCGCTCGCGAGCCTGCTCGCCACCGCGGGTTCCATGCCGCGCCACGAGGGCGCGCGCATGCTCGCGCTTTCCGACGGCTCCTTCATCGGCACCGTGGGCGGCGGAAACATCGAGTTCATCGCCCAGGCGCGCGAGGGCGAGCTCCTCGCCGCGGCGGCCGCCGGCCAGCCCGCGCCCGCCTCGCTCGAGTGGATGACCCACGCGAAGAACGACATGGCCTGCGGCGGCGACGCCCTTCTTGCCGTGCGCCTCTTGACCGCCGAGGACGAGGGATGGCTCTCGGCCATCGCGGGCGCCGCCGAGTCCGGCGACGCCGCATGGCTCGTCGAGGACTGGTCCGACGCCGCCGCCCCCGCCGCGCGTGTGGTCTTTGAGGACGACGGCTGCGACGTTCCCGTGTGGGACGAGGGCGCCAAGCTCTACCGCGAGCCCGTGGGCGCCGAGCCCGTGTGCTACGTGTTCGGCGGCGGCCACGTGGGCCGCGCGCTCGTGCCGGTGCTCGCGAGCGTCGGCTTCGTCGTGGAGGTCGTCGATGACCGCCCGGGCATCTGCGACCCGGCCGCCTTCCCCGCTGCACGTGGCGTGACCTGCGGCGCGTTTAAAGACCTCGACGACTACACGCACATCACCCCGCGCGACTTCGTCGTCGTGCTCACCCACGGGCACCTGGGCGACGCTATCGTGCTCGAGCACGTCTTGCCCCACCGCCCGGCCTACGTCGGCTGCATCGGCAGCGCCCGCAAGGCCGGCTTCGTGCGCCGCACGCTCGAGGAGCACGGCATCTCCGCCGAGCTCGCCGAGTCGGTGCACCTGCCCATCGGCGACGACATCCTCGCTGTGACCCCGGCCGAGATCGCGGTCTCCATCGCGGCGCAGATGATCCGTTGCCGCGCCGAGCTGCGCCCGCACCGCCCCCACAGCAAATAGCGGGAGGGGAGGCGCGATTCTTGCCGGAATGCTCGGCGGGGGCGGCGCGCCCTTCTTGCCAGGGAATCGACGGGAGGGCGCGGGGCGTCTCGGGGGGATGGGCCGGTTTGACTTAAGTTCGAGGGACGGGGGGTCGTGGGCGGCTCCGGGGCGGGGATCTGCGGCCTGGG
>NZ_DAWEMK010000176.1:0-2344 GCF_052362415.1 Paratractidigestivibacter sp.
GTCGCCGGGCTTGATGTCCTGGAAGTTCTCGAGGCCGATGCCGCCCTCGGTGCCGGAGCGCAGGCTCTTGGCCTCGTCCTTGTAGTGGCGCATGGACGCGATCGAACCGTTGTAGACGACGATGCCGTCGCGCACGAGGCGCACGGAGTCGGTCGCGGCGATCTCGCCCTCCTCCACGCGGACGCCGGCGGCGATGCCGACCTTGGGCACCTTGAAGGTGTCGAGGACGGTGGCCATGCCGGTCGAGACCTCGACCTCGGTCGGCTTCAGCATGCCGATGCGGGCAGCGTCGAGGTCCTCGAGGGCCTTGTAGATGACGTCGTAGCAGCGGATCTCGACACCGTCGCGCTCGGCGAGGTTGCGGGCCTTCGCGTCGGGGCGCACGCCGAAGCCGATGATGATGGCGTTGGAGGCGTCGGCCAGGACGACGTCGGTCTCGTTGATGGCGCCGACCGCGGCGTGGATCGTGTTGATGCGGACCTCGGACTGGTCCATCTTGTCCAGCGAGTCCTGAAGAGCCTCGATGGAACCCTGGACGTCAGCCTTGATGATGAGGTTGAGCTCCTTGACGTCGGCGTCGGCCATGGTGGCAAAGAGGTTCTCGAGCGTGACGTGCTTGACGCGGTTCTGCTCCTCGATGCGGGCCTTGAGCGCGCGCTGGTCGGCGAGGTCGCGGGCCTCGCGGTCGTCCTGGAACACGCGGAACTCGTCGCCGGCGTTCGGCACGGACTGCAGGCCGAGGATCTCGACGGCGTCGGAGGGGCCGGCCTCCTCGACCGGGCGGCCCTTGAAGTCGAGCATGGCGCGGACGCGGCCGTAGGTCATGCCGGCCACGAGGGCGTCGCCGATGTGCAGGGTGCCGCGGGTCACGAGGACGGTCGCGACCGAGCCGCGGCCCTTGTCGAGCTTGGCCTCGAGGACGTTGCCGGAGGCGAAGGTGCCCGGGTTGCCCTTGAGCTCGAGGACGTCGGCCTCCAGAAGGACGGTCTCGAGCAGCTCGTCGATGCCGATCTTCTTTTTCGCGGAGATGTTGACGAACATGTTCTGGCCGCCCCACTCCTCGGGGACGATGCCGTACTCGGTGAGCTCCTGGCGGACCTTGTCCGGGTTCGCGCCGGGCTTGTCGATCTTGTTCACGGCGACGACAATGGGCACGCCCGCGGCCTTCGCGTGGTTGATGGACTCGATGGTCTGGGGCATGACGCCGTCGTCGGCGGCGACGATCAGGATGACGATGTCGGTCACCTTGGCGCCGCGGGCGCGCATGGCCGTGAAGGTCGCGTGTCCCGGGGTGTCGATGAAGGTGATCTTGCGGCCGTTGATGGTGACCTGCGAGGCGCCGATGGCCTGCGTGATGCCGCCGGCCTCGCCCTCGGCGACGCCGGTGTGGCGGATGGCGTCGAGCAGGGAGGTCTTGCCGTGGTCGACGTGGCCCATGACGGTGACGACGGGCGCGCGGGGCACGAGGTCCTTCGGGTCGTCGTAGAAGGTGAAGGAGTTCTCCTCCTCCTTGGTCATGACCTTGACGTCTCGGCCGAGGTCGTCGGCCACGAGCTCGATGAGCTCGTCGGACATCGACTCGGTGAGGGTCAGCGGCGTGCCCAGGAGGAACAGGCGCTTGATGATGTCGTTCGCGGGGACGCCCAAGAGCTCGGCGAGCTCGGCCACGGTGGAGCCCTGCGGGACCTTCACGGTATCGAGCTGGCTGATGTCCTGGTCGTTGGCGATGGCTTCCTCGATGCGCTGCTGCTCGGCGGCCTGCTCGGCCTGCTTCTGGCGGCGCTCCTTGCGCTTCTTGCGGCGGCCGGTGGACTCGCGGGAGGCCTCCTCGACGGCCACGCGGGCCTCCTCGAGGACCTTGCTGCGGTTATAGGCCTCGGCCTCGCGGGCCATGCGGGAGTAGCGATCCTCGCCGCCGTCCTCGCCGCGGCGGCCGCCCAAGCCCTTGCCGCGGCCGGTGTCGGCTCAGCTGCCGGAGCCGTTGGAGCGGACGGGGGCGGAGGGCTCGCCGGCGCGGGGAGCGGGCGAGCCGGAGCGCTTGGGGCCGCGGGACGAGCGGTCGTCGTCCTTCTTGCGGCGGCCGTTGCCCTTGGCCTGGGCCTTGGCGGCCACGGCCTCCTCGGCCTGCCGCGCGAGGACCTTCTCCTGCTGCGCGATCTGGTCGAGCAGGCTCGAGAAGGACGGCGCCTGCTTGGGGGCGGTGTCCTTCACACGGTTCTTCTCGGCCTCCTCGGCGGCCTTCTTCTCGGCGGCGATGCGCTCGGCCTCGGCCTTCTTGCGCGCGGCCTCCTCGGCGGCGATCTCGGGCGCCGCCTAGTTCTCGGCCTCGTTCGCGGCGGGCACG
>NZ_DAWEMK010000177.1:0-900 GCF_052362415.1 Paratractidigestivibacter sp.
AAGCCCGAGATCCTTGAGCTCACCGCCGACAAGGCGAGGGAGCTCGGCTACGAGACCATTGTCCTCGACCTGACCGGCTATCCCGGTGCCAGCTCGTACAACCCCATCGGACTTGTCGCCGACGCCGTCGAGGCGGGCGACATTGACGGGGCCGTGAGGACAGCCCGGCAGGTCGCCGTCGACCTCATCCCAATCGGCGGGGAGAAGAACACGTATTTCCCCAAGGCAGCGCGCAACATGCTCGCCGCCTGCATCCTCGTCGTCTGCACGGCCGACATCCCCCGCAGGCAGAAGAACCTCGCGAGCGTCGCCGCGCTCGTGGAGCGCGGGACCGCCGGCGACGACCCGAAGGACCCCTCGGCCCCGCTTAAGGACTACATCCGCGAGCTCGGGCCGTCGCACCCGGCGTTCTCGCCGGCGTCCGACCTCCTCGGTGACGGCGGCGCGACGACGGCCGGCAAGAACGTCGTCTCGACCCTCAAGGAGGCGCTGAGCATCTTCTCGGACGGAGCGCTCCGCGCCGTGACTTCCGAGAGCAGCGTCTCCATTCGCGACCTCATCGAGAGGAAGACGGCGGTCTACATCGAGATGCTCGACGAGGGAGACCCGTACGGGGTCGTCTACACCTGCTTCCTGAACCAGTGGTGGCAGGTGGCGCAGCGGGCGTGCAAGGGGAACGGCGGCCGCATGCCGCACGAGACGGCGCTCGTGCTCGACGAGATCGGCAACCTCAACGTCAAGGTCGCGTGTCTGCCGGCCATCGCGACGCTCGGACGTTCGATGGGAATACGCGAGCAAATCTTCGTTCAAAATCTCAAAGAATTGAATGCCTACAATGACCCAGGCGACGGCGGGGCCGGTCGCGACAAGCTGATCGGCTCCATCGGCATCAAGGTCGCT
>NZ_DAWEMK010000177.1:910-1900 GCF_052362415.1 Paratractidigestivibacter sp.
GACTTCAAGTTCTTCACGGCACTCGCGGGAAAGCGGACCGTGCGCTCGATGGGAACGTCTAGCCAGAAAGGCGCAGGGCGCTCCTCATCTGGCACGAGCTACAACGAGGCGGCCGTTCCCCTGATAAACGAATGGGAGTGGCAGAACCGCATCCCCATCCGCGACGGCCTCATCGCCATCAAGGGCGGGGAGAACTCGAAACCGGGCCGCGAGGGCGTGTTCGAGTTCCCACTCGACTACGCCAACAGGACGCCCGCCGGCCCGTTCTTCGGACTCGGGGACGAACAGGCCGAGCGCGCGAAGCGGGCCGCTTACTACGCCCGCGCGAAAGTCACCGCAGAGGGCGACGCATATGAAGCCCCCGCACCATGGTGCCCCGAATTCGGCACCGGGGACGACGCCGCCGATAAAGAGGAAATCGCCCCAGACGACCCCGCCAAGGCCGACGAGGACAACGCGACCTTCCCGGACGAGTGGGCGGCCTGGGACGAATAGGGGGATGGACATGACGGCAATCAAACAGGTCGCGATCACGAGCGCCCAGCACATGAAGAGCCTGTCGGGATATCTCGACCGAGCGAACGGCAAACATGACGTGCTCGACTTCGACTCTCGGAACCTCACCGACCCCGAAAACTGGTCCCGGGAGATGGACCGCACGCGCGAGGCCTACGGGCACAACGAGCCCGGCCGCAAGGGATCGAAGTGCACCTACTGCTATCACCAGATCATCGCGTTCAACCCCGATGAGTGCGACGTCAACGGCGGAAAGATGTCCAGGGATAGCTGCATGGAGTTCGCGCGGGAGTGGGTTGGCCGCCACTACCCGAACCAGGAGGCGGCGTGGGCGCTCCACCTTGAGCACTCCAGGGACGGAACCGACCGGTACGCCGTGCATATCGCGATCAACCGGACCGACCTCGAGACCGGCAAGCGCCTCAACGACGGCAGGGCGTCCCGCCAGAAGACCCTGCACGCGGAGAGGATGCG
>NZ_DAWEMK010000177.1:1953-2311 GCF_052362415.1 Paratractidigestivibacter sp.
CCGCGTTCCAGCTGGACGAGCGCTGGGGGCTCGTCCAGCTGGAACGCGGAGAACGCAACAGCCGCGTCCACGCCCGCCAGGAGTCGAGGGGCGAGCGGCGCGCCCGCGAGATCGGCTCAAGGGCCGACCCGGGCTTCGAGACCGACCAGGACCACGTCCGACGGGTAGTGCGCGAGAGCGTCCGCGAGGTCGCCTCGTCCGGCGCGCCGAACAGGATGCGCGCCCTCAGCGAGGCGCTGGGACGGAGGGGCGTCCACATGCGACTCAGCCGTGACGGGAACCTCAAGGAGAGGGACCTGGTCTTCGAGTACCGCCCGACGTACGACCGCCGGGACGGGAGGGGACAGCCCGTCAGGAA
>NZ_DAWEMK010000178.1:0-2307 GCF_052362415.1 Paratractidigestivibacter sp.
CACGCCCTCGACCCTACAGACGCCCTGCCCCGGATGAACGATATACTCACCGACCGAATACATGCACTTCTCCTTTCGCCGAACAGCATTATAGCACGTAAATGCCTAATTTGTGCCGTTTAGCGATTAGGTATTGCATATAAAGGAGCGTACTACTATCCGACTCGCCTTCACTGGGTGACAGCGGATGATGGGTGTCACAGAAAGCTGCACGCAATGACTGTCACCCAGTGATGGGTGTCGCCCAGTGAGGGTTAGTCGATGACGGTGAGCTTGGAGATGCGCGGTTGGTCGGAGGCGGCGACGGTGCCGTTGGAGTCCTGGACGGGCGTCTTTTGCGCGATGGCGTCGACGACCTCGATGCCCGAGGTCACGCTGCCGAAGGCGGCGTACTGGCCGTCGAGCTGGGTGTTCGTCTTTTGCATGATGAAGAACTGCGAGCTCGCGGAGTTGTAATCCTGCGAGCGCGCCATACTGATGGTCCCGCGCACGTGGCTGATGGGGTTCTGCACGCCGTTGGCCGAGAACTCGCCCTTGATGGTCTGGTCCGAGCCGCCGGTGCCGTCGCCCTTGGGGTCGCCGCCCTGGATCATGAAGCCCTCGATGATCCGGTGGAACGTCAGCCCGTCATAGAACCCGTCGCCCGCGAGCTTGCAGAAGTTCGCCACCGTGATGGGCGCGACGTTGGCGTTGAGCGCGCACTCGATGGTGCCGAAGCCCTCGACCTCGATGCTCGCGTGGTGCGTGCCCGTGGCGTAGGGCCCCTCGGCCGTGTTCTGGGAAGAAGCGCCACCGGTTTTCTGGGAGCCGTCACCCTTCGTGCCGGCGTCGCCACCGGCCAGGCCCGCGCCCGAGCCGCCGCAGCCCACCAGCGAAAGCGCGCCGAAAATCCCGAGCGCGCCGGCGCAGAAACCGCGACGCGTCATGTTTCCGCGAGCGGCGCCCGTGCCCGCGATGGCTGCGCCCTCGACCGTCGCGACGTTCCTCTTTGCCTTCATGGCCCCTCCCTACAGGTCTGCGGACGCGATGGCGGCCACGGCCTCGCGGATGCGCTCAGGCGGCATCACGAGCGCCATGCGGACAAAGCCCTCGCCCGACGGGCCGAAGCTCGCGCCCGGCGTCACGATCACGCCGGACTTCTCCATGAGCTCGAGCGCAAAGGCCATCGAGTCGGTGCGGCCGTGCGGCAGGCGCGCCCACACGAACATCGATCCATGGGCGTTCGGGCGCTCCCAGCCGATGGCCTCGAGGCCGTCGCAGAGCGCGTCGCGGCGCTCCTGGTACTTCATGCGCTGCTCCTCGACCTGCTCGCGCGGGCCGGTGAGCGCTGCGATGGCCACGTCCTGCTCGGGATAGAACATGCCGAAGTCGACCTGGCCGCGGAGCTTGCGGGCCGCGGCGACGATGTCCGCGCGGCCGACGAGGAAGCTCAGGCGCATGCCGGTGACGTTGAAGCTCTTGGAAAGCGAGAGGAACTCGACGCCGACCTCGCGCGCGCTGGGGTAAGCAAGGAAGCTGCCGCCCGCCGGGCCGTCGAAGACGATGTCGGAGTAGGCGTTGTCGTGGATGACCACGATGTCGTGCTCGCGGGCGAACTCGATGATCTTCGCGTAGACCTCAGGTGTGCCGACCGAGCCCACGGGGTTCGCCGGCAGCGAGACGATCATCGCCTTGGCCGCGTCGGCGACCGCCGGGTCGATCCCGTCGACGTAGGGCAGGAAATCGTGGTCGGCGGTGAGCGGGTAGTAGGCGCACTTCGCCCCCGCGAGCAGCGTCGCGTTCTGGAACACGGGGTAGCAGGGGTCGGGCACGAGCACGAGGTCGCCGGGGTCGACGAGGGCCGACAGCGGCCATAGCATGCCCTCCTGGGTGCCGCGGCAGCTCATGATCATGTCGTGGCCGATGCCGTCGACGCCGTAGCGGTCCTTGTAGTAGCCGGCGACGGCGTCGAGGAGCTCGTCTTTGTCGTGGAGGGAGTACTTCCAGTTGTCCGTATTGCGCGCGGACTCGATGAGCGCGTCCATGACGTGCGCGGACGGCTTGAAGTCGGGCGTGCCGACCGAAAGGTCGTAGACGGTGCGCCCCTCGGCCTCGAGCGCGCGGCGCTTCTCGTTCAGGGCGGCGAACACCTCGGCGCCAAAGAGGTCGAGTCGCTTAGAGAATTCCATCGTGCGCTCCAATCGGTCGTGCAAGGGGTCAACCCTCTTATTTTACACCCGCGTTTACACCCGCGCAGCAGCCAAGAAGCGCGCTGCCGTGGCGGGCCGGCGGCCGCTCCGCGGAGGCGAGCGGCTCTCCCACGGCCCC
>NZ_DAWEMK010000179.1:0-2306 GCF_052362415.1 Paratractidigestivibacter sp.
ATCGAGTGGCTGCCTATCTACTTCGGCGCGCTCAAGACCGGCGCCGTCGTGGTGCCGCTCAACTTCCGCTACTCCTCCGACGAGATCGAGTACTGCCTCCAGAAGTCCGACGCGGACATCCTCGTGTTCGGGCCCGAGTTCATCGGGCGCGTCGAGGACATTATCCCGCGCATCCAGGCCGGCCGGCTCGTCTTCTATGTCGGCGACGACTGCCCCACCTGGGCCGAGCCCTACAGCGAGCTCACCTCTTTGTGCAGCTCGGCGGACCCGCGGGTCCCGCTCAAGCCGACGGACGAGGCGGCGATCTACTTCAGCTCGGGCACAACGGGCTTCCCCAAGGCCATCCTCCACGACCACGAGAGCCTGGCCCAGGCCGCCCAGATGGAGCAGGTCCACCACGGCCAGACCGCCGACGACGTGTTCCTGTGCATCCCGCCGCTCTACCACACGGGCGCCTGTATGCACTGGATGGGGAGCCTGCTCGCGGGCGGGCGCGGCGTGCTGCTGCGCGGGGTCTCGCCCAAGACCATCCTGCAGACCGTCTCGGACGAACGCTGCACCATCGTCTGGCTGCTCGTCCCCTGGGCCCAGGACATTCTCACCGCCGTCGAGCAGGGCTCGGTCAACCTCGCCGACTACGAGCTCTCGCAGTGGCGCCTCATGCACATCGGCGCCCAGCCCGTGCCGAGGAGCCTCGTCGAGCGCTGGCTCGAGGTGTTCCCGGGCCAGCAGTACGACACGAACTACGGGCTCTCCGAGTCGATGGGCCCGGGCTGCGTGCACCTGGGCGTGGGCAACGTCGACCACGTGGGAGCCATCGGCGTGCCGGGGTACCGCTGGGAGGCCAAGGTCGTGGACGCCGGCGGCGCCGAGGTCGCCCAGGGCGAGGTCGGCGAGCTCTGCGTGCGCGGGCCCGGCCTCATGGAGTGCTACTACAAGGACCCCGAGGCCACCTCCGAGGCGCTCGTCGACGGCTGGCTGCGCACCGGCGACATGGCCCGCCAGGACGCCGAGGGGTTCTACTGGCTCGTCGACAGAAAGAAGGACGTCATCATCACGGGCGGCGAGAACCTCTACCCCATCCAGATCGAGGACTACCTCATGGGCCACCCCGGCATCCAGGACGTGGCCGTCATCGGCCTTCCCGACGAGCGCCTGGGCGAGGTTGCCTGCGCCGTCGTCGAGGTGAAGCCCGGCTGGGAGGAGCGCCTGGGCGAGGCCGCGCTCGACGAGTTCTGCCTGGGGCTTCCGCGCTACAAGCGCCCGCGGCGCTGGATATTCGCGCCCGTCCCGCGCAACCCCACCGGCAAGATCGAGAAGCCCCTCCTGCGCGAGAGGTACGGAACGAAATCCCTGGTAGACTACGAGAACCGCCGCTAGTCTGGCGAGCTTCAGGCAAGCGGGCACGATTGGGGAGGAGAAGCACATGCAGCTTCTGAGCGGAAACGAGGCGATCGCCCAGGGCGTCTGGGAGGCGGGCTGCTCCGTGGGGTCCGGCTATCCCGGCACCCCGTCCACGGAGGCCCTGGAGAACCTGGTCCGGAAGGACGGCGTCTACTGCGAGTGGGCGCCCAACGAGAAGGTCGGCCTCGAGGTCGCGCTGGGCGCGGCGATGGGCGGCGTGCGCGCGCTCGCGGCGATGAAGCACGTCGGCCTGAACGTCGCGGCGGACCCCTTCATGAGCGCGGCGAACACCGGCGTGAACGGCGGCCTCGTGCTGCTGGTCGCAGACGACCCGTCCTGCTACTCTTCCCAGAACGAGCAGGACTCGCGCTACTACGCGAGCTTCGCGCGCGTGCCGTGCCTGGATCCCTGCGACTCGCAGGAGGCCTACGAGATGGCCAAGCTCTCCTTCGGGCTCTCTGAGCGCTTCGACACCCCCGTCATGTTGCACGAGACCATGCGCGTGGCGCACACGCGCACCATGGTCCACGTCGCGGGCGAGCGCGCCGAGGTCGAGCCGCGCCCCTACGAGAGCCGAATCGGCAAGTACGTGATGATGCCCGCCAACGCCGTGCGTCGCCGCGCGGCGACCGACGAGCGCGAGGACGCGCTCGTCACCTTCGCGGAAAAGACCGACCTCAACCGCATCGAGATGCGCGACCGCTCCGTCGGCGTCATCGGCGCGGGCGCGCTCTATACCCACGTGCGCGAGGCCCTGCCCGAGGCCTCCGTGCTCAAGCTCGGCCTCACCTGGCCGCTGCCGCCGGCGAAGATCGCCGAGTTCGCCGCCTCCGTGGACGAGCTCTACGTGATCGAGGAGACCTGCACCTACTTCACCGAGAAGGTCCGCGCCATGGGCGTGC
>NZ_DAWEMK010000180.1:0-1195 GCF_052362415.1 Paratractidigestivibacter sp.
GGCGACCAGTGCCCCAGTAAACCACGGAGTTCTCAGCCATGATTAGGCCCTCCAATCGATCTTCACGGGGTTCTGGGCGGCGTGCGGGTGCTCGGGGCCGGCGTAGACCTTGAGCTTGGTGCCCTGGGCACGGCCGAGCGAGGACTTGGGGAGCATGCCCTTGACCGCGTGCTCGATGACGCGCTCGGGGTGCTTCTCCATGGCCTCCTTGAAGCTCTCGAACTTGAGGCCGCCGAGATAACCGGAGTAGCGCCAGTAGCGCTTCTGGTCCATCTTGTTGCCGGTGAGGATGACCTTGTCGGCGTTGATCACGACGACGAAGTCACCGGTGTCGGCGTTCGGGGTGTACTGCGGCTTGTTCTTGCCACGGAGATACATGGCAGCAGTGGTCGCAAGACGACCGAGGGTCGCGCCCTCAGCGTCGAGAAGCACCCACTTGCGCTCGACTTCGCCGGCCTTGGCGAACTGAGTCGACTTCTTCACTTGACTCCTCCTACGTACTTACGGTTCGACGGCTTCTGGACAAACCGCCGAGATGCTTGTTCATTTTCAGAGATTACGGGGCTCTGTTGACAAAGCTTGTAAATTGTACGTCACCGCAGGTCGCGCGGGCCGGTGATTTTTTCGTGCACGCTGCGCACACAAGATGCGCACACAGAAGCGCCCCAAGCGCCCGCGAGCGGGCGTCAGCTCGGGGAACTCCGCGCCCACCGTCCCCCGGTCAGCCGGCGAGGAAGGCGTCAATCTCGGCGAGGCGAGCCTCGGCTTGACGCCTGCCCTGCAGGTAGAGGTCGAGCAGCGGCGCGCCGGCGGTCTCCATGACGCCGACCTCGACGGGCGTCTCGGGCGCGATGACGAGGCAGCGACCCTCGCGCTCGATGTCCCACAGCTGCTCGCGCTGGGCGTTGTAGCGCGGTCCGCGCGTGCGCAGGGCCTCGGTGTAGTACGGGAAGTCGTCGTAGCGGTGCGAGCGCAGGACCATGGCCTCGGTGCCCGCGCCCTTCTGGTAGCCGCGGTCCTGCGTGACGACGACGAGCGCGCGGTCGACCGGCTCATGGCCCTCGACGCGGCGCGCCCCCGGCAGCCCCATGGCCACGGCGAAGGGGATGGAGTCCGTCGTGCCGCCATCGAGGTAGCGCTGGCCGCCGATCTCGACCATGCGGCTCATGCCGGGCAGCGAGGCGGACGCGCGGAC
>NZ_DAWEMK010000180.1:1205-2293 GCF_052362415.1 Paratractidigestivibacter sp.
ACCTTGACGGCGTCGGCGGGCAGGCGGCTCACGCGCAGGTAGTCGGCCGTGCCGAAGGTAACGTTCGAGGCGACGGCGAACATCGGCATCGGGTTTTCCTCGAAGGCCTCGTTGTCGCAGGGGTCGAGCTCCTCCTGGATCGTCTCGTAGACGAACTTGCCGCCCGCGATGTCGCCCGTCTTTGCGAGCGACTGGAAGCTCATGAAGCGCTTGTCGTCGCGAAAGGCGAGCATGATGCGCATGGTGCGGCCGATCTGGCCGCTCTTGAAGCTGACGGCGTTCAGCGCGCCGGCCGAGACCCCCCACACGCTCGAGAACCCGGTGAGCCCGCGCTCCATGAGGACATCGAGCACGCCGGCGGTGAACATCCCGCGGAACCCGCCGCCCTCGAGCACGAGCGCCGGGGCGGGGCCGGCCGCTGTCTCAAGCTCGATCGCGTCCTCGAGCTCGGCGGCCATCGCTTCCTTGATCTGGGCATCCATATCCATGGCGGGCTCCTTTTTTCGGCGGGGCTTCTTTGCGAAGCCGGCGCCGGACTTGACGCTGTGTCTACACCCTTACCACAGTACCCAAAATGAACGAGGGCCCGCTCCCCCATTCGGGGTGCGGGCCCTCGCGATTCGCTTATGGTGGAGGTGCGGAGAATCGAACTCCGGTCCAAAGCAAGCCCCCGAAAGGTGTCTCCAGGCTCAGTTGCCGGTTAGGTCTCGGCCGCCGCGCACCCGTCAACCCGCGCTTGGCGACCCAGTTGGTTCGGTCTTTTTGCTCGGCATACCAACCACGTCCGAGCAAGCATCTCCCTAAAATGACGTCGCCGCGGGAACGGGAGCGATCCCCGCATTGACGCGCCGCTAATTAATTAAGCAGCGAGAGCCAGAGGCTCATAAGAATAAGTGTCGTCAATTCAATTTGACGGTACCCCTGTTTAACGTGGCGAGGAGACCACGGCCTGCTGCCCATCTCAGGCCCACCCTGTCGAAACCAGTCACCCCCACGAGATGGAATGGGGACGCTGCCACCATGATGCGAATATCAAGATTCGGCCGCTCGCGCGGCGTACAGCCGATTGTACCCAATATCTGCAAAGA
>NZ_DAWEMK010000181.1:0-2264 GCF_052362415.1 Paratractidigestivibacter sp.
CTGCGCTGCCAGATTCCCGCGAGCGCGCCGTCCCAGACGAGCGCGACCTTCTCGCAGGGCTTGGGCTCGCGCTCGGACTCGCCGTCGCGGACGGAGCCCATGGCGATCCTTCGCCCGCACGAGATGTCGGCGATCTCGGATATGTCCACGGCTCGCGACGGCAGCCCGAGGGCCACGACCGGGTCGAGCATGTGCTCGGCCACGAGCGCGGCGCCCTGCTCCGTGAGCTCCTCGAGCCCGACGCAGTCGTCGAGGTCGACGTCGCCCGCAGACGTTCGCACGAGCCCGCACAGGTGGGCGCGCGTGCCGAGGCCGAGCCCCAGGTCGCGAGCGATGCTGCGGATGTAGGTGCCCTTGCTCACGTCGAAGTCGGCGACCCAGACGAGCGGCTCGTCCCCGCCGCCCTCGATGCCTACGAGCCGGGCCTCGTTGATGGTTATGTGCCGAGCCGCGAGCTCGACCGCCTGGCCCTCGCGAGCCATCGCGTAGGCGCGCTTGCCGCCCACGCTAACGGCGGAGTACGCGGGCGGGACCTGGTCGTGCTCGCCCACGAGGCCGGCCAGGCACGCCGCGGCGATATCGGGGTCAGCGAGCTCTGCCGGCACCTCGGCGCGCTCGATGACCTCGCCCTCGGCGTCGTCGGTGTCGGTCTGGGACCCGAACTCGATGCGGGCCCGGTACGACTTGCGATCGAGCGTGAGCAGGCCGAGGAGCTTCGTGGCCTGGCCGACGCCCACGACGAGAACGCCGGAGGCGGCGGGGTCGAGGGTGCCGGCATGGCCGACGCGCCGCTCGCCCACCGCGCGACGGACGCGGTTGACGACGTCGTGGCTGCTCATGCCGACGGGCTTATTGACGGCGAGAAGCGCGTTCACCGCGCTCGGGCCGCGCCTCAATGCTTCTCCGCGGGGACGGGCGCCGCGGCGTCGGCGGCGTCGGCGGACTCGAAGAGCGCGTGGAGCTTGGGCAGCGCGGCCGAGAGGGCCTCGTCCACGGTGCCCTCGACGGTGAAGCCGGCCGCCGCCTTATGGCCGCCGCCGCCGAGCTCACGGGCGATGCCAGAGATGTCGAGGCCGCACTTGGAGCGGAGGTTGCCGCGGACCTTGTCTCCGGGGACCTCCTTGAGGAAGAGCGCGACCTGGGTTCCGTCGACGCAGCGGACGAGGTCGACGAGGCCGTCGCACTCGGCGACCGGCACCTCGTTGGTCTTGAAGTCGGCAGTCGTGGCGTAGCTGTACGAGAGCCTCCCCTGCTCGAAGGTGGTGATGCGCGACATCACCACGGCGCACAGGTGGATGTAGGCGAGCCGGTCGCTCTGGTAGACGTGCAGGGCGATCTCGGACGGGGACGCGCCGGCATCCACGAGCAGGCTCGCGACCTCGAAGGCCTCGCCGTCCGCGTTCTGGTACTGGAAGCGGCCGGTATCCGTGACGATGGCGCACATGAGGTTCTGGGCCATCGTAGGCGTGAGCTCGATGCAGCGATGCACCGCGAACTCGGTGACGATGACGCCGGAGGCGGCGGCCAACGGCCTCACCACGCCGGCGTCCCAGAAGGGGTCCGAGCTGGGGTGATGGTCGAGGACGCCCACCTTGGCGGAGCGCTCGAGCACCGCCCGGGCATCGTTTAAGCGCCCGGGCTCGGAAAGGTCGACGCAGATAAAGAGGTCCGGGTCTCCCTCGTAGTCGGCCACGCGCACGACGCGCTCCACACCCGGCAGGAAGCCGTAGGTACGGGGCACCACGTCGTCGTCGGCGAGAAGCACGCTCACGCGCTTGCCCTCCCAGCCGGCCTCGATGATCTCGGCCAGGGCGAGGGTGGAGCCGATGGCGTCGCCGTCCGGCGACGTGTGCGCGCAGACGGCGATGTCGGTGGCCTCATCGATGAGGGCGGCCAGGGCATCGAACTGCTCGGCCTGGCCGTCCATGTTGGAGATGAGCATCAAGGTTCGTTCTTCCTTCGGATTACGCTTCGTCGGGCTCGGGGGCGTCCTCGGGCGCCTCGGCGGGGCCGGCCGCGGCGTCGGGCGCCGCGACCGGGTAGCCGAACTCGTCCTTCTCGACGCCGAGGGTCGGCGGGACCACCTCGAGGGCGCGGGCGATGCGCTCGGCCTCGTCGGTGGAGGTGTCGATGCGGAAGTCGAGCTCCGGGGTCACGCGCCAGCCGAGGCTGCGGCCCAGAAGCGAGCGGATGCGGCCGCGGGCGCGCCCGAGGGCGGCCTCGACCTCATCGTAGCGCTCGGCGTCGCAGGTAAAGAAGGCGCG
>NZ_DAWEMK010000182.1:0-2243 GCF_052362415.1 Paratractidigestivibacter sp.
GCGCTTCCTGTCGGCCGGCGGCGGGCGCGTCCGCGATGCTCGGCTCGGCGTCGAGCACCTCCGCGGCGCGCCCGAGGCACGCCAGCGCGCGCGGGACCTGGAGCAGCGCGAACTGCGCCATCATCATGAAGAACATGATGAGCATCGCGTACTCGAGCACGGCGCTGATCGAGCCGATGCCCATCGCGTGGGCGCCCACGCGCCCGGCGCCGAGCCAGAACACGAGCGCCTCGACCGCGTTCATGAGGAAGTACGTCATCGTGTCGGTCACGGAGAACACGAGGTTCACGCGGATGGCGCGGCGGGCGTACTCCTCGAAGGTCTCGTCCATGCGGGCACGCTCGTAGGACTCCTTGCCGAACGCGCGGATCACGCGGACGCCGGTGATGGACTCGCGCAGCCGCGTGTTCATCCGGTCGATGAAGCCCTGCAGGATCACGAAGATAGGCGCCGACTTGGCGACCGCGACCGCGCTGACGGCCAGGCACGCCACCACGACGGCGAGGAGCGCCGCGCCCATGACGTGGTCGATCCCGAAGGCCATGATGACCGCGACGACGCTCGTCACGGGCGCGGGCCCCAGCATGACGAAGGTCATAAAAAGGGTCTGCTGGACGACGTTCGCGTCCGAGAGCGTGCGCGTGATCATCGAGCCCGTGCCGAAGCACGCGAAGTCCGAGCCGGAGAGCTCGAGGCTGTGCTCGTACACGGCCGTGCGCAGGTCGCGGCCCACGTTCGCGGCAAGTCGCGAGGCGAGCTTGTAGCTCACGATGCAGCCGCCCGACCCCAAGAACGAGGCCGCGAGCATCCGCGCGCCGTGCATGAGGACGGCCGAGGAGCCGGCGCCTGCGAGGATCGAGTTGAGGAGCGCCGCGAGCTCGGTCGGCACGAGGAGCATGCCCGTGATGTCGCAGAGCAGGCACGCGAGCGTGGCCGCGGCGAGTCCCTTGTACGGCGCGATCAAGCTGGCGAGAAGCGCCCACGCCGAGGTCTTCTGCGTCCCGCGCGCCGCGGGCCGGCGGGCGGCCTGCGATGAGGGCGCTGCCGCAGCCGTCTGTAACTTATCGCTCATCGTCTGCCCCCTTCGAGCGCGCGAGCTCGGCTTCCACGCCCTCGACGTACTTCTCGACCAGGCGGATGAGCTCCGCCTGCTCATCGGCGTCGAGCACGTCGAAGGCGCGTCGCTCGGCGGCGCAGGCGGGCGCGATCCTGCGGTCGGCGAAGGCTGTGCCCGCCTCGGTGAGCGCGACGGACTTGGACTTCTTGCTCCCCTCGCAGAAGGACATCTCCACAAGGCCCTTGGCCTCGAGCGAGCGGAGCGCGGAGTTGATGGTCTGCTTCGACGCGACGCAATCCTCGACGAGGCTGCGCACGGTCGCGGTACCGCCGCTGGCGTAGATGGCGTACATGACCCAGTACGCGGACTCGGAGAGCCCGCAGGTGTGTGCCATGTCGTAGTACAGGCGGTCCGTCTTTCGGTAGAGGCGGTCGAAGCTGCGGCTCCACGCCTCGAGCCCGACGAGGCCGTCGGCGTCGCGCGGGAGTTGGTTCTCTTGGTTCATCGGTGGGGTTGCTTTCGTCCGTGTTCGTACTTTCTTGACTAAGTTTAGTACGAGTTCGGATTAAAGCAAACGGCATCCGCCGTGGGCCGCCCTCCGCGCCCCTGCGCATGGCGCGGAGTCGGGGCGGGTCGCCGACAGCCCAGGGCACGCAGGCCCGCCAAGGCGTAGAATCTCGGCGGAACCCAATCTGGAGGCGATCGTACATGACCGAGAAGATCGACGAGGAGTACGCGTGGCGGCTCGCCGCTGAGCTCGTGCGCATCGAGAGCACCGACCCCGGTGTCTACGAGGGAGAAATCGAGCAGCACATAAAGTCGCTGGTGGAACAGCGTGTTTCGAGCCTTCCGCAGTGGCTCGTGGACGCGGTCGAGGTGAGGGAGCTCGAGGCGCTGCCCGGCCGTCGCGACCTCATGGTGCGCCTGGCCGGCACAGGCGAGGAGCCCGCGCTCGTGTACTCCTGCCACATGGACACCGTCACCATCGGCGACGGCTGGTCCGAGGAGACCCCTGCGCTCGACGCGCGCGTCGTGGGCGACAAGCTCTACGGTCGCGGCGCCTGCGACATGAAGAGCGGCCTGGCCTGCGCGCTGACCGCGTTCTTCTCGCTGCTCGACGAGGTCGCCGGCCGCGGGGAGCTGCCGCGCCGAGGCTTCGCGCTGCTTCTCTCCGTCGATGAGGAGG
>NZ_DAWEMK010000183.1:0-2194 GCF_052362415.1 Paratractidigestivibacter sp.
ACGCCGCCATCGACGGAAACTTCCGATTCGCGCGCGGGCACGTCCTTGCTGCCCGCAGCACCCGTGCCCGACCCCGCATGTTCCACGTGCGCGTACACGAGTACGCCGTCAGTCACATCGGCATCGTCGCCTGCGTCCTTTCGCACGGCGCACTGGGCGCACCCCTCGCCGATGCATGCGTCGACCACGTTCGCCTCGACGGGCAGCCCGCCGGGGGTGACGATCGACACGCGGCCGACGGGCTTTCGTGACAAAAGCATCTCGCAGGCCGCCTTCGCCGCGAGCGCGGCGCAGCTCCCCGTGGTGTAGCCGCAGCGCAGGCGGGTCGTCCCGGTATATATGTAGTGCTCGAAGGCCACGCTAGCTGCTCGCCTTCCGATACCCCGTGGCAAACGAAGGGTCGTAAAGCTTGCTGCGCTCGTACGACTCTGCTTGCGCGCCGTTGTGCGAAAACCCGCCGCGAGCTCCGAGCACGCGGCCCACCACCACGAGCGCCGTGCGGTCGATGCCCTCTCGCGCGCCCGCATCGGCGAGCGTGCCCACTGTGCATCGCACCACGCGCTCCTCAGGCCAGGTCGCCTTGTACACGAGCGCGGCCGGCTCGTCGGAGCTGCGGCCCGCGGCCAAAAGCTCGGCGGAAAGCTCGGCGAGCATACCCGAGCTCAGGAAGATGACCATAGTCGAGCCACTTTCCGCCATGGTGCGCATGCCCTCGCCCGCGGGCATGGGGGTACGTCCGGAAAGCCGCGTGATCACGACCGACTGGCTGATTCCCGGCAGCGTGTATTCCTGGCGAAGCGCCGCCGCGGCACCGCAAAAGCTCGACACGCCGGGCACCACCTCGTAGTCCACGCCGCGCGCGTCGAGTGCGTCCATCTGCTCCTGGATGGCGCCGTACAGGCACGGGTCGCCCGTGTGCAGGCGCACCACTTCCTCGCCCCGCGCATCCGCCGCGCACATCACGTCGAGCACTTCCTCCAAGGTCATGTGCGCGCTGTCGTAGACGATGCAGGATTCCTTGCACTCAGCGAGCAGCTCGGGGTTCACAAGGCTTCCCGCCCAAACGACCACGTCGGCCGCGCGCAGAAGGCGCGCCCCGCGCAGCGTGATAAGGTCGGCGGCGCCCGAGCCTGCGCCAACGATATGAATCATCCGAGCCTTCCCTTCCCGTTTCTCATCGCAACCGTTTACGCCGCCCTTCGCGCAGCGGGCAAAACACGGCGCCCGCAGCGGCAATCGGCGCAAATACGCAGGCAGGAGGCGCAATGCCGCCCGCCCTGGCTTTGACACGTTCAAAAGTGCCCACTATCATAGTAAAAGATTCGGCAACGAGCATATGACAATCGGATAAAAGGAAATGACCGGCGCGGCGCCCGCACAGCCCGCGCTGGCTTGCGGAGGGAACCAGGTGGGAATCCTGGGCAAGGGACATTACTGTATAGGACGCGCGGGCGAACCGCCTCGCGCCCCAAGCCAGACTGCTTCGCCTTTTCCTCACGGCATCGCCGTGGCGTTAGCTCCTTGTGAACCCCGAGGGGTGCGCTTTTCTTTCGCTTGTGCCGACAAGCAACTGTCGCCGGGGGACCGGCAAACCGAGGAAAGGAAAAACCATGTCCGACCAGATGTCACGCCGCGGCTTCATGGGCGCCGCAGCAACCGGAGCCTTCGCGCTCGCCGGAGTCGCGCTCGCGGGCTGCTCCAACACCTCCGCGAGTTCCGAGAAATCGAGTGAAAAGGAGAAGGCCGTGAAGCCGGTCATCCTCGTCACGAGCTTCGGCACGAGCTACAACGACTCGCGCCACATCACCATCGGCGCCATCGAAGACGCTATCCGCGAGAAGTACTGGCAGGACTACGACATCCGCCGCGCCTTCACCGCGCAGATCATCATCGACAAGCTGAAGAAGCGCGACGGCATCACGATCGACAACATGACCGAGGCGCTCGACCGCTGCGTGGAAGACGGCGTGAAGGAAATCGTCGTGCAGCCGACGCATCTCATGGGTGGCCTGGAATACACCGACGTGAAAGACGAGCTCGACAAGTACGCCGACAAGTTCGACAAAATCTCGCTCGGCGACCCGCTGCTCACCTCCGACGACGACTACAAGAAGGTGGCCGCAGCCATTAAGGAGAACATGGCGTCCTTCGACGACGGCAAGACGGCGCTGTGCCTCATGGGCCACGGCACCGA
>NZ_DAWEMK010000184.1:0-2191 GCF_052362415.1 Paratractidigestivibacter sp.
TTATCAATACTCGAACACTATCGTCTATAACAATTTTGTCTGGCCTTCTCCATCGGCGCGTCCGAAGGATGAGATACGCCAGTGTGCTAGGGATGTGCTTGAGGCGAGAAACGCTCAACGCGGGGCAACTCTTGCCGACATGTATAGCCCCGATAAAGCCCTCTTCTTCTCCGATCTCATGAAGGCTCATGCACGGCTCGATGCTGCTGTCGAATCTGCCTATGGCGTTGATTTTGGCGGAGATGAAGAGAGGGTTGTTTCGCATCTATTCAAGCTTTATGCCGAGAAGGTCGGTGAGTAGCGTGAAGGGGAACGTCATAAAGCCGAAGGGGGAGACGATACCATCCGAGCCCGATTCCGTGAAGGAGAGCATTGGAGATCTAAGGGCCGAGGCCGATCGACAGGAGGAGGAAGCCCAAAGATATGCCATCGCTTTCCTCAAGAAGATTATGAGGCTGAAAGGCGTGGCAATCGAGCGCAACCATTTCCTCCGCTCAGAGTTTCGTAAGCGGGGCGTTGCGGACGAGCAGGTAGAGCTCGCGATTTCAACGAGCCCAGCCGCCGCCGGGATGGATTCTGGCCTTGTCGACTCCATCGCGAGGGACGTCATTGATTTCGAGACGAAGAAATCGACCGTCTTTTCGTTCTCCGCGGGATTGCCCGGCGGGCTCGCGATGCTCGGAACGATCCCGGCGGACGTGACGCAGTACTATGTCCACGCCTTTCGAATCATGCAGAAGCTGGCGTATCTCTACGGCTGGCAGTCATTTATCGACGATTGCGACGAGATGGACGATGAGACCTTGGCGGCCTTCGCCCTTCTCCTGGCCGTGATGGCCGGCGTGAGCGGTGCCAACTCCGCCTTGACGGTGTTTTCCAAAACGGTTCAGGCCAATGTGGCCAAGAAGGTCGCCAACAAGGCGCTTATGCAGACAAGTTACTACCCGATTATCAAAAAGGTCCTTGCCGGGATCGGCGTCAAGATCACCAAAAGCAGTTTCGGCGACGCGGTGAGCAAAGTCGTTCCGGTCGTCGGCGGGTTCATCTCGGGAGGCCTCACGTTCGTCAGCCTCAAGGGCGGGTCGAGGAGACTTGCAGGGGAGCTCAGGTCATTGCCGCAGGCGACAGGTCCCTTGACCGCAGCGGCGGTTGATTCTTTTACTGATTTTGCCGAAATGAAGGGGATGACGAGCGATGACGATGCCCAAATGGCATGAGACCATGCGGCCCGTCCTTGAAGCGCTGGCGCATGTCGATGGATATCTGGCAGGCACCGACCTCCAGGATGCCGTGGCGATCGAATTCGACATGACCGATGACGAACGGGCCGAGCGTCTCAAGAGCGGCCAGCCGAGACTCTACAACCGCGTGTACTGGGGTATCACCGATTTGGAGAAGGCTAAGCTTCTGGAATACGGCGAGAAGAAGGGAACCTACCGTATCACCGATGCCGGCAGGACGTACCTCTCTGATTATCCCGGACCCATTACGGCCAAGGGTCTCTATGAGAACTGCACGGCATTCAAGAAGTGGAAAGACGGCTATCAGGCCGCAAGCAAGGCCAAAAACGCTTCAGAGCCCGAGGGCGTTTCGACGCTGGAGGACCAGGAGTCCCCTCAGGAGGCGATGGAGTCTGCCTACGGCGAGATTCGCGACGCGCTCGCCGACGACCTCATTTCGATCATCATGGGAAAAGATCCGTATTTCTTCGAGCACCTGGTCGGAAAGCTGCTCGTGGCGATGGGTTACGGCGAGAGCCTGGACTCCCGTGCCGACGTCACCAAAAAGAGTGGTGACGAGGGGATAGACGGCGTCGTCCGTGAGGACCGACTCGGATTCGGAACCATCTGCTACCAGGCTAAGCGGTGGGATCCGCAAAGGACGGTCGGACGGCCGGAGGTTCAGGCATTCGTCGGGGCGCTTTCCGGAAAGGGCGTATCGAAGGGCCTTTTCATCACCACGGCTCGCTTCTCCAAGGATGCCCGCAAATATGCTGAGGGCCTCCTGGGGCAGACGGTCGTGCTCGTCGACGGCCCCGCACTCGCTGGCCTCATGATCGACTACGGCGTCGGCGTGAGCACGAGACAGGTCTACGAGATCAAGGCCGTTGACACCGATTTCTTCGACGAATAGCGCGTGTCTGCAACGCGCCTCTACCGCGCGCCCTTCCGCCCGTTGCATTTCGAGCAGA
>NZ_DAWEMK010000185.1:0-2167 GCF_052362415.1 Paratractidigestivibacter sp.
GGACGTCCATACGCTGATCATCCTTTGCCCGCTCGTCTTCCTCGGCAGCTTCGTCGACGCGATCGGCGGCGGGGGAGGGCTCATCACCCTGCCCGCCTACCTGCTTGTTGGCCTTCCGGCACACCTCGCCATCGGCACGAACAAGATGTCCTCCATGGTTGGCACGAGCTTCTCGGCTGCGCGCTACATCCGCAACGGCTTCGTCGACTGGCGCCTCGCCGTGCCCTGCGCCGCATGCGCCCTGGCAGCGTCACTTGTGGGGGCACACTTCTCGATGCTTTTGCCCGAGGAGCTCTTCCGTTGGGTCCTCATCTGCGCCCTTCCGGTGGTCGCCGTCGTCACCCTCAGAAAGAAGTCCCTGCGCCAGGAGTCCGACCCCATGCCGAGGCGCCGCCGCGCGGCAATCATGCGCGCGGTCGCCCTCCTGTGCGGCCTCTACGACGGGTTCTATGGGCCCGGGACTGGCACGTTCCTCATCCTCGGGTACTCCGCGCTCGCGCGGCTCGGTGTGCAGGACTGCGCCGGACAGACCAAGTGCGCGAACCTCGCGAGCAACATCGCCGGCTTCGTGTCCTTCCTTGTCGCGGGGCAGTGCTGGTTCGTCCTCGGCGCCGTCGCGTCGGTCTTTTCCATCGCGGGCCACTATCTCGGCGCTGGTATGGTCGTGCGCGACGGTTCGCGCATCGTCCGCCCCATCATCGTCTGCGTCCTCGCGGTCCTCTTTGCAAAGACGATCGGCGAGTCGCTCGGCCTCGTCGCGTAGGCGCGCGGCGGTCGTTGCCGTCGAGGCCTCGACGATCGCCGGGCCTTCTCGGCGGTCCATCTGCAAAGGATTCGGGAGTTGTTGTTCCTCTTGCGAAGAATTCGGTACTTGTTGGTCCTTTTGCAAAGAAAACCTGAGTTCTTGAGCCTGCTAGAACCAACAACTCGCGAATTCTTTGCATTTTGACCAACAACTCGCTTTTTCTTCGCATCGGTTCCGGCGCTTCGGGCTTCTTCGGCGGCGGCCTTGCTGGATATGGTCGCCCAGTCCCGCCCGCTGCCCGAGAGCGGCAGGACTTCTGCGGCGTCGGTTTTGCTGGATTTGGTCGCCGCGCGACCCTCCTACATCGCGGCGAGCGCTTCCTCGACCCGCTCCATCGCGTTGACGACGAGAGGACCTTTGTCCGAAACTCCCCAGCTCAAGCCATCGATCCCGTCGAGCTCGGCCAAAAGCAGCTCTCGGCGGGCGAGCTCGAGGCGCGCCCGGTTCTTGGGCGGGCGCACAGGCGGCAGAGACAGCTCGCGCCGGATCGTGCGGTCGATGAGCGCGTCCATGTACGACGTGCTCTCGCATTGCTCCTTCCAGATCGCGAACGGCTTGAGCCCGACCGCCAAAAGCTCGTTCATCCGGGCGGCGTCTTCTTGCGGGCGCCCGTTCTGTAGATGAGGGTTTCCCTGGTAATCGAGGCAAAGGCCAGGGATTCCTTCGGAGGGCAACCTAAAGAGGATGTCCGGCTTCCGAATCTTCGTCTGCGCGAGGTCGCGTTTCCGTGACCTCGACGCCCCTGTTCATCGAGACGATCTCGATGTGGTAGCCGCCCTTTGCCCTCGGCCAGCTGATCCTCGGCGCGAGCTTGCTCTCTTGCGGCGATCCCGAGAGCTCGATCGCCATGCCTAGAGCGCGCCTGAGCTTTTGCGCCCCGCGAAACCTGCGCCCGCTATCGAGGAAGCTGGTTATATGCTTGATATTCGTGAGCGGCTCTTTACGTTGGAGCATCCCGCCTTCTGTCGCGGGTTGCAGGGCGTAGAGCCCGCAGAGCTCCTCGACGAGCAGCACCAGCTCCAAGTCCGTGGCAAGGCTCGCCATTTGAACCAATAGCAGCTCAGGGCTTACGACCGAGCATCTCTCGTTCAGCCGGACGAGCGATTCGGCCGGGAGGTCGCCAGAGGTCGCGTGGACATTGAACAGCGCGGAGCGCTTGCTGGCGGTCGTCTCCGCACAAAGAAGCGCGATCGGGCGCGCAAGTTGGCGCGCCATGGGGAACGACTCGAGCCATGACTTCACGTCAGGCGCCGTGGGAGCTGTTCTCGGAAGCTCGTTGTGGGCCTGTCCCCGCGAGAGCGCCTGCGGGAATCGCTTGAGGCGCATGACCTCGAGCGCGCTGGTGTGAGAGATGACGTGATC
>NZ_DAWEMK010000186.1:0-2154 GCF_052362415.1 Paratractidigestivibacter sp.
CGCCGAGTGCGAAGACGACGAATAGAGGAGGTCGACGATGAGAGAGTTCCTTAAGGACGTGTGGATGCACGGCGGTGAGGAAAGCCGCGCCATCACCCCCGAGAACATCACGGGCGAGAAGGGCCGCGCCGCCATGTCGGCCAGCCACCTCGGCGTCGGCCGCAAGGGCTCGTGCTGCGTGCCCCTTGAGTCCGGCGAGACCATCACGCTCGCGGACATCGAGGGCCCCGGCATCATCCGCCACATCTGGATGACCGTCCCCGACAAGACCGCCGCGGGAAGCTTCGTCATGCGCGACCTCGTCCTGCGCTTCTACTGGGACGACGAGGAGACCCCCTCGGTCGAGTGTCCCATCGGCGATTTCTTCTGCAACGGCTTCGGCGAGCGCGCCATCGTCAACTCAATGCCCATCTGCGTGAACCCGACGGGTGGCATGAACTGCTACTTTGAGATGCCCTTCAGGAAGCACGCCAAGGTCACGCTCACGAGCGAGCACCCCGGGTTCATCAAGTACGTCTTCTACACGTTCAACTACGTGCTCACCGACGTGCCGGATGACGCCATGTACTTCCACGCCCGCTTTAACCGCGAGCGCAGCACCCGCAGGGGCGTCGACTACACCGTGCTCGACGGCGTGCGCGGCAAGGGCTACTACGTTGGCACCTATATGGCCCTGTGCGCCCTGGAGCGCTATTGGTGGGGCGAGGGCGAGATGAAGTTCTTCCTCGACGGCGACAAGGAGTTTCCCACGGTCACCTCGACGGGCGCCGAGGACTACTTCGGCGGTGCCTGGGCCTTCCTCGACAGGCCGCCCCACGCGCTGCCCGAGGCGCAGTGCTTCAACACGCTGTTCGCCGGCTACCCGTACCGCTCGACGCGCGACGCCACGCGCGACCGCTTCAGCGCGGGCAAGCCGAACCCGAACCCGATGCTCGCGACCAACGACGACGCGCTGCCCAGGCACGGCCTCTACAGGTGGCACCTTCCCGACCCGATCTCGTTCAAGGAGGACCTGCGCGTGACGTTCCAGGACCTCGGCAACGACGACATCAAGCTCTACGAGCGCGAGGACGACATCTCCACCGTCGCCTACTGGTACCAAAGCGAGCCTCACGCCGTGCTCGCCCCGTTTGCCGCAAGGCAGGACCGCGTGCCCAGGTAGGGTTGCTTCGAAACAAACCAACGCTATGGGCGCCCGCGGTTGACTATGGCTGCGGGCGCCCCTTTTCAAGGAGGAACACATGAGCGAAAAGCAAATGAGGCTCGGCGCCCTCGAGGCCGGCGGGACCAAGATGGTCTGCGCCGTGGTGTCCGGCGACGGCGAGGTCCTCGACCGCATGGAGACCCCGACGCTTATGCCCGCCGAGACCGTCCCGCAAATGGTCGAGTGGTTCACCGCCCGCGATGTGGACGCGTTGGGCATCGGCGCCTTCGGCCCGACCTGCGTCGACCCCAACGATGAGCGCTACGGTTCCATCCTCCAGACGCCCAAGCTCGCGTGGCGAGGCTATGGTCTTCGCGCCGCGTTCGTCGACGCCCTCGGGATTCCGGTGACCTACGACACGGACGTGAACGTTGCCTGCCTCGGCGAAGTGGTCTTCGGCTGCTGCAAGGGGCTCGAGGACGCCGTCTACGTGACCATCGGCACCGGCGTGGGCGCGGGCGTCATGTGCGCGGGCAGGCTCCTTCACGGCATGCTGCACCCCGAGGCCGGCCACATGCTGGTAAGGACCCGTCCCACCGAGGAGGGACGCTGCGTCTGCCCGAGCCACGCGAGCTGTCTCGAGGGCCTCGCCTCCGGCCCCGCCATCGCCGCGCGCTGGGGAAAGCCCGCGGCCGAGCTCGCGGACAACGCTGAGGTGTGGGCGCTCGAGGGGGATTATCTGGGGCAGATGTGCGCGAACCTCGTGCTCATGTACTCGCCTCGCCGCATCGTCCTCGGCGGCGGCGTGATGCACCAGGAGCAGCTCTACGGCATCGTCCGCAAGAAGACCCTCGAATATCTGGGTGGCTACATCCAGACCGCCGAGCTTAAGGACATGGAGAGCTACATCTGCGCCCCGGGCTGCGGCGGCGACCAAGGAATCCTCGGCGCGGCCGAGCTGGCAAGAAGGGCGCTCGCATAACTTGCGCTCTCTCCGCCATACAACGCGT
>NZ_DAWEMK010000187.1:0-521 GCF_052362415.1 Paratractidigestivibacter sp.
CGATAACTATTTGGAGGGTGGAAAGAAGTCCTACCACACGATCATCCCGGGCTTTCTGCTCAAGGACGGCGAGGCCGTCGGCCCGTTCGGCGTGATGGGCGCGTTCATGCAGCCGCAGGGGCAGGTCGAGGTGCTGACGAGCACCATCGATTACGCCATGAACCCGCAGGAGGCGCTTGACGCGCCGCGCATCCAGTGGATCGGCGGCAAAAAGCTCCAGATCGAGCGCGAGGCGGGCGAGGTGATCGCCGAGCAGCTGCGAGCAATGGGGCACGAGGTCGAGATCGTCAACGACCGCACGGCCATGGGCCGCGGCGAGATCATCTGGAAGTGCGAAAACGGCGTTTACGCCGCGGGCACCGAACCGAGATGCGACGGCACGGTCGCGAGCTGGTAACAAAGCAAAAAAAGAGGCTTCCCGACGGGAAGCCTCCTTTTTTGCACATTTTTCAAAATTAGACCTTGGCCTCGCTGTTGTGCTTGCTGGCGACGTAGCTTCTCATCGAGTTCACGACGATGGT
>NZ_DAWEMK010000187.1:531-2087 GCF_052362415.1 Paratractidigestivibacter sp.
GCGTGATGAGCACGAGCGCGGAGAGCAGCTGGTTCGCTGAGCCGAACAGCGGCCAGATGTTGGAGTAGCCGATCTTCGTGAGCACGTAGCCGAGCACGAGCGTCAGCACCGTGGAGAAATACGTGTTGCACAGGAGCTTGCGCCAGGGCTCGGCGTGGGTCATGTCGTCCACACTGAAAAGCTCCTGGAAGCTCATGCGCGCGATACGCGCGACGGCGTCAAGGCTCGTGAGGGCGAGGGCGGAGACGCACATCGTCATAAAGACCGTGGCGGCGTAGTTCGGCACGCCGAACATCTCGAAGAAGCCCGCAACGCCGCGGCTGAAGATCTGGAACGGGGTACCGGCGGCGGGAGTGCCGTCCGCCGCGGCGGCCGCACCGGCCACGCAGAGCGCGAGCACGGCAAGCAGGCTTTCGAGGATCATCGCGCCGTAGCCGACCTTGAGCATGTCCTTCTCGTTTTCAACCGTCTTGGACGACGTGCCGGAGGAGACGAGGCTGTGGAAGCCGGACACCGCGCCGCAGGCGACGGTGACGAACAGGATGGGGAACATCGTTCCGAGTTTTTCATTGTTGAAGCCCGTGAAGACGGGGAGGTTCATCGTCGGATGCGCAACGAGAAGGCCGACGACCGCGCCCGCGATCATGCAGATGAACATGAAGGTGGTCATGTAGTCGCGCGGCTGCTTCAAAAGCCACATCGGGAGAACGGCGGCGAAGAAGATGTAGACGAACGTGATGTAGCTCCAAGTCGCCTTGCCGAAGATGAGCGGGCAGTTCATGCCGACGGCGAACGAGGCAACGATGCAGAGGATGCCGAGCGCGGCTTCCTTCCAGCCCGAGAGGTTCAGCTTCTTCTGCACAAGGCCGAAGACGACGGCAAACACCATGAACATGATGGACACCATACCGGCTGCGCCGTTGGTCTGCGCGGCATCAGCAAGCTGCGTCACGCCGTCGACCACGGTGTAGGCGTTGAACGTGCCGGCGACCATGTCGGCGAACGCCGCGATGACAATCAGGCAGAACAGCCAGCAGAACAGCAGAAACAGCTTGCGGCCGAGCTTGCCGATGTACTTTTCGATCAGCATGCCCATGGACTTGCCGTCGTTTTTGACGGAGGCGTACAGCGCGCCGAAGTCCGTCACAGCGCCGAAGAAGACGCCGCCGAGCAGCACCCACAGCAGCACCGGCAGCCAGCCGAACGCGGCGGCCTGGATCGCGCCGGTGACAGGGCCCGCGCCCGCGATGGAGGAAAACTGATGGCTGAAGACCGTCCAGCCGTTGGTGGGGACGTAATCCTTGCCGTCGTTGTACTTAACGGCGGGTGTCTGCGCTTTGGGGTCGATGCCCCATTTCTTAGCCAGCCAGCGGCCATAGAGTGCATAGGCGGCGACGAGGGCGACCGCCGCGATCAGCACGATAACGAGTGTGTTCATGAGATTTCCCTTTCTTTCCTAAAAACTTTGCCATTCGCCAATGCCGGGAGCAAAAAAGAAGCCCTCGTCCTTGCCGCAGTCTCCCTGACGGGAACCTGATGCAAAGACGAAGGCTGAT
>NZ_DAWEMK010000188.1:0-951 GCF_052362415.1 Paratractidigestivibacter sp.
GCGCGCCCGCGTCCTGCGCTCGCTCGACAAGGGCGCCCAGGTGCGCTTCAGCCACGAGAACCCTGATGTCCTCGCGTGCTACAAGGACTACCTCGGCGAGCCGCTTTCCGAGAAAGCCGAGCACCTTCTGCACACCGATCACTCGGCTTGGTACATGCCTTAGCACAAGCCGTTCGGGCCGTCCTAAGCGGAGCTGAACCTCACGCACAATCTGGGAGGCCCCCGTCGCCGGCATCGCGCCGACCACGGGGGTCTCTCAGGTTCTATGCGTGAGGTAGCGACCTCCAGCGGTTCCGTGTTCCACCCGCGAGCTCTCCCTAGCTTCGCATCCTGACTGCCGACGAACCCAAGGCGCCCTCCGCCCCTCTTCATGCGAGTCGAGAGCGCAGCGAACGAGCGAGCCGCGCAGCGGCGAGCGCCGAGCAATGAAGAGGGGCGGAGGGCGCCCCTGCGCGCGAAAGCCTAGAACGGCGTGATGGTGAAGGAGAGCTCGCAGGTGGATCCCGGGGCGAGCTCGATGGTGTCGCGCTTGTCCTCGAATCTGCCCGACTCGTCGTAGGCGTCGGCGCAGCCGTGCCACGGCTCGATGGCGACGAAGGGCGCGTCCGCGCTCGCCGTCCACACTCCGAGGTAGTCGAAGCCGGGGAACTCGAGCTCGACGCCGTGGCCGGACTTCTTGCCCACGAGGCTCACGCGGTTGCCGGGGACGTCGCAGAACACGATCGTGAGCAGGCGCTCGATCAGCTCGTGCGAGAGGTCCATCTCGCGCGCGTCCTTAAAGAGGGTCGTCATCTGGCCGAAGTCGTGGAAGCCGGACTCGTCGATGCGGGGCACCTTGGCGGTCCACTTCTCGGGGAAGAGGAGCTTGTAGTCGTCGAAGGCCTCGCCCTCGGCGCCGGGGACGGGGACGTTGAAGGCGGGGTGGCCGCCGAGCGTGAACGGCAGCTCGAC
>NZ_DAWEMK010000188.1:961-2057 GCF_052362415.1 Paratractidigestivibacter sp.
CTCGAGCAGTGCTCGAAGACGACCTTGCGTCCGTCGTTCTCGACGACGCGTTGCTCATAGAGACGCGCGATGCCGTGGCGCTTGAGGCGCACGGGTCCTTGCGCGCTCATCGACTCGTCGCCGCGCAGGCAGCCCACGCACGGGAAGAGCACGGGCGCCCGTCGGGGCCAGTAGCTCGGGTCGCCCTGCCACAGGTATTCGGCGTCGCCGACCTTGAGGCTCATCAGCTGCGCGCCCATCGTGTCGACCTCGGCCGTGAGGCCGCTGTACGAGATTCTTTCCAAAGACATCGCGAATACCGCCCTTCTCGGAGTAATGCCTGCCACCCATAGAACTTTACCGTCTGGAAACCCCGAAACAGGGCAAAATGGCGACTGTGCGCGCCGGAGGGACCCCGCGGCGCCCGAACGGTCTATAAACCGGCCTAGGCTCAGGGCCGAATCAAGGAGGCTCGCATGATCATCGAGGAACTCGCCCACTACGGGATCGCCCACACCGACGACATGACGTGGATCGACTGCTCGCCCGCTGTCCTCATCGAGAAGGCCGTGGACCGCGGCGAGGGCACGCTCGGCTCCACGGGCGCCCTCTGCGTCGAGACCGGCCAGTACACGGGCCGCTCGCCCCACGACCGCTTCATCGTCGACACCCCCGACGTCCACGACAAAATCGCTTGGGGCACGACGAACGTCCCGATGTCCGAGGAGGACTACGCCCGCATCAAGGCCGAGGTCATCGCCCACTTCTCCGAGCGCCGCCTCTTCGTCGTCCACGGCATCGCCGGCGCCGACCGCCGCTACGCCCGCAAGTTCAGCGTCATCACCGAGCTCGCGAGCCAGGCGCTCTTTGCCCACCAGATGCTCATCCGCCCGACCGAGGAGGAGCTCAAGGACTACGGCCTCGCCGACTTCGTCGTTCTGGCCGCCCCGCGCCTGAAGCTCGACCCGGCCGTCCACCACACGAACTCCGAGGCCGCCGTCATCATCAATTTCGCGGACAAGACCATCCTCGTCGTCGGCACCCAGTACTCCGGCGAGATCAAGAAGGCCATCTTCTCGGCGATGAACTACCTGCTGCCCGTTGAGGACAAGGTGCT
>NZ_DAWEMK010000189.1:0-1610 GCF_052362415.1 Paratractidigestivibacter sp.
ACGTCGAGGCCGGCGACCCGCTGATCCTCTTCCACACCATCGGCTACGACGCCGCCGGCCACCCCGTCGAGTACTCCATCGCACGCTACCGCGGCGCCAGCAACTCCTTCGAGATCTCCGTCACTCGGTGACAGTCATTGCGTGCAGCAGTTCACGAAGCGTTTACAAAAAAGGGGTTGCGCGGCGGCGCTGCAGCGGAGTAAAGTGTGCCGCAAGCGCAAGAGATCACGAAGACCGCAGAGAGGAGCGCCCAGATGTCTAACTTCATGAACAACAACTGGTGGTGGCGCAACTCGAACTCGGTCGGTCGATCGTGAGTCTTGTCGCGCCATAGTTACGCGAACAGAAGGGCTCCCGGTTAGACCGGGGGCCCTTTTTTGTTCGTAAAACCCGGCAAACAGCCACAACGCAAAGGAGAAACACCATGTCCCAGCAGAACACCAACACCGCCGACACCCAGCAGGCCCGCACCGTCGAGTCCATCGACCGCGGCAAGCTCGACCTCAAGGCCCTCACCCTCTACGCCATCCTGCTCGCCGCCGGCTTCGTCCTCAACATGACCGTCTCGAAGTTCTTCAGCGGCCTCACCGGCGGCATCCTCTCGCCCGAGTTCATCATCGCCGCCTTCTGCCTGGAGATACTCATCATCAAACCTAACATCGGGCAGGCCGCCGTCATCGGCCTTCTTGCCGGCGTCGTGATCCAGATCACGGCCTCCGTCAAGGGCCCCGACCTCATCGCCGAGCCCGTCGCCGCCGTCGTCATGGCGCTGCTCGTCTCGGCCCTCGGCAAGGGCGGCGCCAAGGGCGCGCTCCCGCTCGTCGGCACCTTCGTCGTGACCTGCATCTCCGGCCTCATCTACGCCGTCATCTTCGCCTGCCTCGTCCAGCGCAACCCCGCCCTCATTGGCGTCATGGCCCCGGTCGTCGCCGCCACGGGCGTCTGCAACGCCATCATCGTCGCCGCGCTCTTCGTCCCCATCAAGAAGGCCCTCAAGCTCAACGACTAGCGACAGTCCGGCACGCCTCAGGCAAGTAACTTCTTGCTACCATTGAACGCGCCGGTCCCTCAGCGGGCCGGCGCTTCTTCTTTACTAGAACCGCACCGCACCGACTGCATCAAATAAGAAATGATAAAAAGGGACTGTCCCTTTTTATCATTGGAAAGGCTCCGCGTGAGCGAGAAGAACACGATCATCGAGCTGAAGGACGTCTCCTTCGCGTACAGCGAGGGCGCCGAGCACGCCCTCGACCACGTCGACCTCGCCGTGCGCGAGGGCGAGTTCGTGGGCGTCATCGGCCCCTCGGGCGCCGGCAAGTCGACGCTCGCCGCCGTGATGAGCGGCGCCATCCCCCACCACTTCAGCGGCCAGCTCTTTGGCGTGACCCTCGTGGACGGCCAAGACACCTGCGAGGTCACCCTCACCGACATCAGCCGCATTGTCGGCAGCGTCCTGCAGGACATCGACTCGCAGATGGTCGCCTCCGTCGTCGAGGACGAGATGCTCTTCGGCCTCGAGAACTTCGGCGTGCCGCACGACCAGATCGAGGACCGCATCCAGCAGACCCTCGCCACCGTCGGCATCGCCGACCTGCACGACCGCGAGATCG
>NZ_DAWEMK010000189.1:1644-2029 GCF_052362415.1 Paratractidigestivibacter sp.
CAGAAGCAGAAGGTCGCCATCGCCGCGATCCTCGCGCTCGCGCCGCGCGTCCTCGTGCTCGACGAGCCGACGGCCGCGCTCGACCCCGCGAGCTCCACGCTCGTCTTCGAGACGCTCCGCCGCGTCAACGAGCTCGCGGGCATCACCGTCGTCGTCATCGAGCAAAAGGTCGCCCTGCTGTGCAAGTACTGCGAGCGCGTGCTCGTGATGAGCGAGGGCCGGCTCGCCTTCGACGGCGAGCCGCACGAGGTGTTCGCCCACGCCCGTGAGCTGCGCCAAATGGGCGTCGACAGCCCTCGCGTGGCGAGAATGGCGAACAGCCTGGCCCAGAAGGGCATCCTTCCCGCCGGCGGGCGCCCGTGCCTGAACGTCCCGGAGGCAAAGG
>NZ_DAWEMK010000190.1:0-2010 GCF_052362415.1 Paratractidigestivibacter sp.
CGCTGCACAAGCGCATCGTGGCGAACAACTTCGCCGGCCTGCGCGTGGGCGACTACCTCGACGTTCCTCTCGTCTCCGCGTCCGGCGTGGCGGGCCAGCAGTCCGTGCGATTCGTCATCGCGCATATCGACCCGTACCTGTGGTGCGACGACCGAGGCAAGGGGCACCACATCGCGTTCGTGGCCTCCGCGCCCATCGCAGTCAGCTCCTCGTACGCCGGAGTCACCAACTCCTCGTTCCTCCCATGGAACAAGACGAACACCAACCAGGGCACGGCAGACATCAAGAACCCGTACCTGTGCTCGCAGCTCAAGGGCTGGGAGAAGGCCTTCGAGGCGTGCCTGCCCGAGGGTCTGACCAAGTACATCCTCACGCAGCGCGTCCTGCTCGAGGAGCGCTACAGCGCCTCCGGTGCGCTCACCAACTCCAACAACTGGAGCTGGCAGGACATCGGCAAAATCTGGTCGCTTTCCGAGATGGAGGTCTACGGCTGCCCGGTCTGGGGAACGCCCGGCTACTCCGTCGGCTTCGACTGCCAGTTCGATCTGTTCCGCGACACGGCGCACCGACTCAACGGTAGCCGCTACAGCTGGTGGCTCCGCTCCGTCAGGGGTGGCTCGTCTGCTTACGTCTGCTACGTCGACAACAACGGCTACGCCGGCTGCAACGGTGCCACGGGCGACTGGGTTCGCCCGCGCGTGGGCTTCCTCCTAGGGTAGCGAAGCGGAGCGTACCAAACACTCACCTTGGCGCACGCCTTGCGCGTGCGCCTTGAGAAAGGAGGACCGCCTTGAGCGGAGTACCAGAGAGACTGAGGAACCTGAGCGAGCGCGAGTTCTACAACACGGCCATCGAGCTGCGCGTGGAGGTGCTTTGCATCGTCACATCGAGCGCCATCCCGAAATCGCAGCGCTTCACGTTCGCCGTCCCGATGGCAGAGACTGCCCGCAGCGTCGTCTACAACATCGTCAAGTCAGAGGCGTTCTACCCGAACACCGCCGAGAACGTCGCGGCACGCAAGCGCTACCTCACGCTGGCCGTCGCCGACTGCGAGCAGCTGTACCAGGACGCGCAGGCGTACCTCGAGGTGTACCGCAGAAAGGGAGACACGCAGCACGCCGGGGCCTTCGAGCGCATGGCGGGGCTCGTCGACTCCGAGATAAAGCTGCTCAAGGGCGCACGCAAGGGCGTCCAGCTGATCGGGGCGCGGTAGAATGGCAGGACGTCGTCCCTTGTTAACCGCTACAACTGGTGGCTCCGCTCCGTCAGGGGTGGCTCGTCTGCTAACGTCTGCTACGTCAACAACAACGGCAACGCCAACTACAACGGTGCCACGGACGACTGGATTCGCCCGCGCGTGGGATTGCTCATACTCGCCAGACAGCCCCGCCTATGCGTGGGGCTCCGAGCACATGAGGAAGGAAGGGCCGACGTTCGGGCACGCGCCCGTAAAGACGCATCCCGCTGGGAGGGCAGTCCGCTCCTTGCATGGCCGCGAGCTTCGGCGCTCGACGCGGTTTCATTGCTCCTCCCTAAGCGGCCTGGGAACGCCGGCGCCCATGGGCGCAGGCCGTGCGGGATGCCATCATGAATAGCGATGAGCGCCGAAAGGCTAGGAGAGCCAGGCGCGATGCGAAGAGGGCCGCGAACAGGGCGAAGCGCTGTGCTGCCCTCACTATCTCCAATGCCGCCTGCCTCGACAACATCCACGAGGCGGCACGCGACGCCGCCAAGGGCGTCCGCTGGAAGGCAAGCGTCCAGCGCTACATGGTCCATTCCCTGCGCAACTCGCTCTACGCTCGCCGTGACCTCCTTGCTGGAAACGACATCCGCAAGGGCTTCGTCAGGTTCCACGTCATCGAGCGCGGGAAGGACAGGGCGATAGCCGCCCCGCGGTTCTCCGAACGCGTGATACAGAAAGCGGTCACGAGGGAGGTCATGGCCCCGGCGGTATGGCCGACGCTCACGCCCGGGTGCGCCGCCAACATGCGAGGCCGCGGCACGGACTAC
>NZ_DAWEMK010000191.1:0-2007 GCF_052362415.1 Paratractidigestivibacter sp.
TCGCGACGATCGCCGGCACGTCGTACACCATCGCGGGCCGCTTATCGCAGTCGGCGAGCCTGACATCGACCTGCTTGGAATTCCTGACATCTGCGTTTGGCATGTTGCTCCTCCTACCGGTTTGCGCGGTTGTCTATTATGGCAGTCGGCAAAGCGAACAGGAAGGAAAACCATGGCACCCGAAGACGCTGACCTTGCCCGCGCGGACGAGCTGCTCCACAAGCTCATGCTCAGCATGATCGAGTTCGACGCCGGCGACCCCGCGCGTATCCAGCATTTCGTCAAGGTCGCGAGTCTCGCGCGCACCATCGGCCTCGGCGAGAAGCTCGAACCCTCGACCCTCCTCACCTTGGAGGCCGCGGCCATCGTCCACGACATCGGCATCCATCCCGCGCTCAAGAAGTATGGCCGGTCGAGCGGTAAGCTCCAGGAGGAGCTCGGCCCCGAGCCTGCCCGCCTCATGCTCTTGGGCTGCGGATTCGACCCCCACCGGGCCGATCGCGTGGCCTTCCTCGTCGGCCACCACCATACTTACGACGCCATCGACGGGATCGATTACCAGGTTCTTGTCGAGGCCGACTTCATCGTCAACCTGTTCGAGGACGGGTCAGGCACGGACACTGTCCTCGCTGCGCGCGAACGGATCTTCCGCACGCGGACCGGCACGGCCTTGCTCGACCAGATGTTTGGGCTTTGACCAGGGGGTAAGCCGTGAATCAGCCCGAGCATCATATCCAGAACCGCGCTAATTGACTGGAGCATTGATTTGTCCTGCACCGCCGCCAACATCGACGCAGCGCCCGCCGGCACCGCCGCGTCGTTCTCGACCGCCAGAAAGAAGCTCTGCGTCGCCCTCATCGTGCTCCTCGCGTTCTCGCTCGGCTGCACCGAGTTCGCGCCCATCGGCATCGAGCCCGAGCTCGCCGACGCGTTCGGCGTGAGCCTCGCCCAGATCGGCCAGCTCATCAGCGTGTTCGCGCTCACCTACGCCGTCGCCACGCCGACGCTCGCGCTCGCGACGGGCCGGTTCCGCCGCTTTACGATGCTCGTTATCTATGCCGGAGTCTTTATCCTCGGCAACGTCGTCGCGGCGACCGCCACGGGCATGCCGGCGCTCTACGTGAGCCGCGTGACCTGCGGCCTTGTGTCCGGCGCTTTCCTCGCCGTGGGCGTGACCTTCCTGCCTGAGCTCGTCGACCCGCGCAAGACCTCGTTCGCCGTCGCCGTCGTCTACGCCGCCTTCAGCGTGGCGATGGTGCTCGCGACCTCGGCCGGAAAGATGCTCGCCGATGCCCTCGACTGGCGCGCGATGATGGTCGCCTGCCTTATCCTCGCGGTCGTGACCTGCGCGCTTTTGATCGCACTGCTCCCGCGCGAGGGCGCGACGGACGAGCCAGCGCGCGTTCGCGACCAGTTCCCGCTGCTCTGCGAGCTGAGCGTGCTCGCGTGCGTCGCGATCTTCGTCTTTGGCGTGGGGTCGACCTATGTCTTCTACGGCTACGTGACGCCCTACCTCGAGGAGTACCTCGGCCTCACTGCCGCGCAGACGAGCCTTGTGCTGCTGGTCTTCGGCGTGATCCTGTTTTTCTCGAACATGCTCTCCGGCGTCCTCGACGAGAAGTTCGGACTCAAGTCCGGCGTCGGGCTCTTTTTGACGCAGGCCGCCGTGCTCGCGGCGTTGCGGGCAGTCGGGACCGCGATGCCCGCCGCGCTCATCGTGATCTTCACGTTCGGCCTGCTCATGTACGCGGTGAGCGTCCCGTGCATCACACTCTTCATGCGCATGGCCAACGAGCGGCACCCGAAGGCGCTCACGCTCGCGAGCTCGCTCGAGCCGACGGCGTTCAACATCGGCATCGCCTTCGGCACGGCGGTTGGCGGCGCTGCGGTGACGGGGCTCGGGCTGGGCTCGCTCGGGCTCGTGGGCGCGGCGCTCGCGCTCGTGGCCTGCGGCTGCGCCGTCGCGGCGGTTCGCCTGGAGCCTTAAAGGGGAGAAGGCCTCCCACC
>NZ_DAWEMK010000192.1:0-1946 GCF_052362415.1 Paratractidigestivibacter sp.
GCCGTCGTAGGTCAGGGCGGACTCGGCGAAGCGCTCGAGCGTCTCTAGGCCGTTGTTGTCGGGTGAGCCCATGTGCCTCCTCATTCGCGCGGCGGGCCGAAGTTGCATTATTTTAATAATATGCCATGAGACCGCGGCGGGTTCTTGCAGATACGAGCGTTAAACGACGATTGAGCGGATATGCTCCGCGAACGGAAAAGCCCCCGCCGAGGAAGGGGAACGGCGGGGGCTACAAGGAAAGAAGGTACTTACAATGTACCCCGTCCCACGCCGCTCAATCACCCGCAGGTCAAGTACACATTCCCGCCACGCGGCCTCCATGCGCGCGCCACAAACCTTTTGCTCGGGGCACGCCGGGCCGGCTCTGCGCGCGGCATACCGGGCCCCGTGCGCAATTCAGCCCGGCCGTAGCGGCTGGTTGCGGCTAGGATAAGTGAAGAAACCAGCGCGAAGGAGCCTCATGCCAGACCAGCACCGCAGCAAGAAGCACAAGCCCTCCCCCGCCGCGGGCCCAGGACGGTCGGTGGCCGCGGGCCAGGGAAAATCCGCAGCCGCGAGCGCGAAACAGCACGCCAAGCCCGCGGCGCCGAAGCGCCCCGTCAAGCCCGCCGCCCCCGAGCGCCCGCCGCGCGAGGCCTTCCTCCCCGTGAGCCGAGCGGACATGGACGCCCGCGGTTGGGACCAGTGCGACTTCGTCTACATCTGCGGCGACGCCTACGTCGACCACCCGAGCTTCGGCATGTCCATCGTCAGCCGCGAGCTCGAGGCCCACGGCTACAAGGTGGGCATCATCTGCCAGCCCGACTGGCACGACCCGGAGAGCATCGCCGCGCTCGGCGATGCTCGCCTGGCCTTCCTCGTCAGCGCGGGAAACATGGACTCCATGGTCAACCACTACACCGTGGCAAAGAAGCGCCGCCACAAGGACTTCTACACCCCCGGCGGCCGCATGGGCGCGCGCCCCGACCACGCCGTGACGGTCTACTCCAACCTCATCCGCCGCACGTTCAAGCACACCCCCATCGTACTCGGGGGCATCGAGGCGAGCCTGCGGCGCCTCGCGCACTACGACTACTGGTCCGACTCCCTCAAGCGCTCGGTGCTTCTGGACTCGGGCGCGGACCTGCTCCTCTACGGCATGGGAGAGCGCTCCATCGTCGAGATGGCCGACGCCCTGGCCGGCGGCATCCCCATCGACCAGGTCACCTGGATCGCGGGCTCGGCGTACAAGGCGCGCTCCCTCGACGACGTGTACGACTACGAGCTTTTGCCCACCTACGACGAGCTGCGCGCCGACCGCCTCGCCTACGCACGGAGCTTCGCCGTCCAGTACCGCAACATGGACTCGATCACGGCCAAGCGCCTCGTGGAGCCCTACCCCGCCGACAACCTCTACGTCGTGCAGAACCCGCCCACGGCGCCTCTCTCTACCGAGGAGCTCGACGCCGTCTACGAACTGCCCTACGCGCGCGCCTGGCACCCGGACTACGACGCCGCGGGCGGCGTGCCGGCGTTCGACTTCGACGAGGTGCGCTTCTCCATCGCGGCGAACCGCGGGTGCTTCGGCGAGTGCAGCTTCTGCGCCATCACCTTCCACCAGGGCCGCGTCGTGCAGGTGCGCAGCCACGACAGCATCATGCGCGAGGCGGAGGCGCTCACGCACGACCCGAGCTTCAAGGGCTACATCACCGACGTGGGCGGCCCCACGGCGAACTTCGGCCGCTCCGCCTGCGACAAGCAGGCCAAACACGGCGTCTGCTCGAACCGCCGCTGCATGTGGCCGAAGCTCTGCCCCAACATGGTGGTCGAGGAGGACTCCTACGCCGACCTGCTGCGCGACCTGCGCCAGCTCCCGGGGGTAAAGAAGGTCTTCGTCCGCAGCGGCGTGCGCTTCGACTACACCCTGGCCGACAAATCCGACAAGTTCCTCGACGAGCTCGTGCGCC
>NZ_DAWEMK010000193.1:0-1932 GCF_052362415.1 Paratractidigestivibacter sp.
CGACGATGAGCCGCGGCGCGGACGCGGGGCTTCTTCTTCCCCGCGCAGGCAGGGCAAGCAGAAGCGCCGCTGGCCCGTCGCCCTGGCGGCCGTGCTCGTCGTCGCCGTCGTGGGCATCGGCGCGTATCTCTTCTTCAACCCGCCGTTCTATAAGGTGAGCGTCAACGGGACCGAGCAGACCATCGAGGCCGGCACGACCGTCCAGGGGATCGTCGACAAGGGCCTCGCCACGCCGACCGCCGGCAACCTCATCGCCGTCGACGGGTCGGTCGCCCAGCAGGGCGGCGGCACCGCCTTCACCGCGACCGTCAACGGCGCCGACGCGCAGGGCGACCAGAAGCTCAGCGCGGGCGACCAGGTCCAGATCGACAACGGCCAGGACGTCGACGAGGACTTCACCGAGACCACCGAGACCATCCCGCACGGCGAGTCCGGCACCGATTACTCCACGCTCGCGAGCTATTACAACGGCGCGATCCACGTCTACTCCTCCGGCGAGGACGGCGAGAAGACCGTCAAGACCGGCAACGTCTCCGGCAAGACCGTCGAAGAGGTCACCAAGCAGCCGACCGACGCCGGCTACAGCTCCTACAACGCCAACGTCGGGGACGATAAGGTCCTCGCGCTCACCTTCGACGACGGCCCCTGGCCCAACCAGACCGCCGAGGTCCTCGACATCCTCAAGGAAAACGGCGCGCACGCGACCTTCTTCCAGATCGGCAACCAGGTCGCCGAGAACGCCGAGGTCGAGAAGCGCATCGTCGCCGAGGGCAACCAGGTCGCCTCTCACACGTGGGACCACGCAGCAGGCTCTGGCCAGGGCGTGAACATGACCTACATGAGCGCCGACGAGCAGCGCGCCGAGATGGAGAAGGGCTTCAAGGCCATCGAGGACACGCTCGGCACGAGCATCGAGCACGTCATGCGCGCGCCCGGCGGCAACTACTACGGGTCGCTCATCGACAACCTCAAGGACATCGTCGACGTCGAGGTCGGCTGGGACGTCGACACCGAGGACTGGAGGCGCCCGGGCGCCGCGGCCATCGAGCAGGCCATCCTCTCGGCGAAGCCGGGCGACGTCGTCCTGATGCACGACGGCGGCGGCGACCGCTCGCAGACCATCGAGGGCCTGCGCAACGCCCTGCCCAAGCTCGTGCAGGAGGGCTACAAGTTCGTGACCATCGACCAGCTCATGGCGTACGGGAAGTAGCCGGCGTCGGGCGCCAGGTTCATAACGGCACAAAAGAGGCCCGCGTCCTTCGGCGACGCGGGCCTCTTTGTCGCCCGTCGCCCGCAGCCGCCCGTCGCCCGCAGCCGCCCGTCACCCGCAGCCGCCCGCCGCGGCCTTGGGCATGAGCTCCATATAGAGCTTGTTGCGGCGCTGCGACTCCAAGGGTGTCGGCTCGCGCAGCGGGGCGCCGAGGGCAAAGGCGATCTGCCGAGCGAGCAGCGCCGCCCCGGAGAGCGACGATACGTTGCCCGCGGCAACGCGCAGCACTCGATACCCTTTGATCGCGAGGAAATTCGAACGGGCGGCGTCACGGGCGGCTTGCGGGGCGCCCTTCCGCGCGTGGAACTCTGAGCTGTCGTACTCCAGTGCGAGCTTCTCTTCCGGCCAGAGGAAGTCGGGCGTGACCGAGGTCCGGTCGCACAAAGAAGAGAGTTCCTCGCCAAAGATCGTCGCGTTGAGCAGTGGCTTCTATATCCCGAAACCGCCCAATTCGACGGGCATCGTCAAAAGGAGCGCCAAAGCGGTCTCCATCGGGGAGGCCGAGCCGTCGAGGGGCGAGCTCGGCTATCCTTTGGGCGCGCCAAGCGGCCGGGCCCCTGCAGGCGCGCGGAGAACTCGCGCAGGGAAGAGACGGACATAACCGGGCCCACACCAAAAACGGTGGCCCCGCGGGCGGGCGCTGGGGAACCGGAGCGCGGGGC
>NZ_DAWEMK010000194.1:0-1925 GCF_052362415.1 Paratractidigestivibacter sp.
CCCCGGGGTGCGTGCGCAAAGCGCGCGCCGAGGAAGCCCGGCGCGCGCCCTTCTTCGTAACTTTTAAATTCTACCAGTGCTCGGCGGCTCCGTTAGGCCTTATACGGCTCCAGCGCAGCAATCACAATCTGGTTGGCCTCGGCGCAGAGCTTCTCGTCGGGAGCCTCGGCGAGCACGCGGACGAGCGGCTCGGTGCCGGAGGCGCGCACGAGCACGCGGCCGTTGCCCTCGAGGAACTGCTCGGCCTTAGCCACGGCGGTCGTGACCTCGGGCGCATTCATCGCGGCGTTCTTGTCGGTCACACGGACGTTGTCGAGCTGCTGCGGGTAGAGCTTGACGGGGCGGGTGAGCTCGCTGAGCTTCTCGCGCTCACCGCGCAGGACCTCCATGATGCGCAGGGAGGTCATGATGCCGTCGCCGGTCTTCTCGAGGTCGCTGAAGATGATGTGGCCGGACTGCTCGCCGCCCAGGGTGTAGCCGTTCTCGCGCATGCAGGCGTAGACGTTTTTGTCGCCCACGTCGGTCTTCTCGTAGGCGATGCCGGCGGCGTCGAAAGCCTTGAACAGGCCGAAATTGCTCATGACGGTGGGGACGACCGTGGACTTGGCCAGGCGCCCGTGCTTGTTCATGTAGCAGCCGCAGACGTAGAGGATGAGGTCGCCGTCAACCACATGGCCGCGCTCGTCGACCGCCAGGCAGCGGTCGGCGTCGCCGTCGTAGGCAAAGCCCACGTCAAGGCCGTGCTGGACGACGAAGCGCTGCAGCTGGTCGATGTGGGTGCTGCCGCAGTCGACGTTGATGTTGAAGCCGTTGGGCGAGTTATTGATCACGTGGGTCTCGGCGCCCATGGCGTCGAAGACCGGGCGCGCGACGGAGGAGGCGGAGCCGTTGGCGCAGTCAAGGCCGATCTTCAGGCCCTGGAGAGAGAACCCACAGCTCGCGATGAGGCTGGAGATGTAGCGGTTGCGGCCCTGCATGTAGTCGACCGTGCAGCCGATGGCGTCGCCGGTGGCCAGGGGCACCTCGGACTTGCCGTCGATGTACTCCTCGATGAGCTCAAGGACGTCCTCGTCCATCTTGTAGCCCTCGCGGTTGACGAGCTTGATGCCGTTGTCCGTGTAGGGGTTGTGGGAAGCGGTGATCATGACGCCGCAGTCGAACGCGCCGTCGACGACCTCGTACGAGACGCCCGGGGTCGGGATGACGTGCAGCATGTACGCGTCGGCGCCGGAGGCGACGAGGCCGCTGATGATGGCGGACTCGAACATGTAGCTGGAGCGACGGGTGTCCTTGCCCAGGATCACGCGGGCCTTCTTGCCCTGGCGGGCGCCGTAGTACCAGCCGACGTAGCGGCCGATCTTGTAGGCGTGCTCGACGTTGAGGCCCTCGTTGGCGCGGCCACGGAAGCCGTCGGTGCCGAAGTACTTCATTCGGTGTCCCTTCTCGGTCCGCCGGCGGACGGCCGGCATCGCGTGTACTGGTTCTTGAATAGTGTAACCAGTCTGAGCGGAGAAAAAAGGGCCTGCCGAACTTGTCGGCAGGCCCCCATGGTGCAGATTTGGCGCTCGAAGGCCTTAGCGCTTCGAGAACTGCGGGCGCTTGCGGGCCTTCTTGAGGCCGTACTTCTTGCGCTCGACCGCACGCGCGTCGCGCGTGAGGAAACCGGCCTTCTTGAGGTCGGCGCGGTACTCGCCGGCGTCCAGAAGGGCGCGGGAGATGCCCAGGCGGCAAGCGCCGGACTGGCCGTTGATGCCGCCGCCGTCGCAGTTGGCGAGGACGTCGAAACGATCAGCGGTCTCGGTCAGCTTGAGCGGGGCAAGGGCGTTGTCGACGAGCTGCTGACGACCAAAGTAGTTGAGGGCGTCGCGGCCGTTGACGAGGAACTTGCCGGTGCCGGGGACGAGACGGACGCGGGCGACGGCCTC
>NZ_DAWEMK010000195.1:0-246 GCF_052362415.1 Paratractidigestivibacter sp.
CTGCGGCAGGCGCACGGCCGTCGATCCCGTAGCCGCGATAGCACCAGCCGTAGCACGGCGCGAAGTACGGATCCTCGATGACCTGGGGGCAGGCGACCTTGAGCTGGTCGATGACCTCGTCGGCCACATCGAGCACCACGGCCATGACGAGCAGGCGGTTCCACAGCACGACGTCGGCGGGCACCGCCTCCGAAAGGTGCGTGAACTCCTTGAGCCAACGCCGGAGTGCCTCGAGCTGGGCCAGGG
>NZ_DAWEMK010000195.1:256-1886 GCF_052362415.1 Paratractidigestivibacter sp.
AGCTCGCGCATGGTCGCGGCACACACGACCGCGGCGATGCCCGCAGCCAGCAGAAGCGCCGGAAGCCCAATTCCAATGCCGAGCGGCGACTCGAAGACGCACACCTCAAGGACAAACGACCCGATGGCAAGCATGACGTCGAATACGCCGAGCACGGCGAGGGCCACCATGCCCTTGCGCTCGATCGCCTCGTCTTGGAACCTCTCGACATAGCGCCCCTCGACAACGCTTGCCCAGGCATTCCAAGCGTCGCTATAGGCTTCCGGCTCCTTCTTTGCCGTCCGCTCGACGCTGGACAGGTAGAGCTTCGAGCCCACCTCGTTGCGGGCCTTGGCCACCTTGCCGAAGATGAAGGTGCAGGCGGCGGCGTCGACCGCGCGAGCCCAAGTGGCGTTGTCGCTCATGACGGCGCCCTCGGGAGCGGTTCCCATGCCCTTGACCTTGGTAAGAAGGAAATCGTCCTTCTCTTTCTGCCTCCAGCCGCTCCCGACCTTCCTGCGCACCTTGTCCAGGCGCACCACGCCTTGATCGGTCAGACGCATGAGGGTCGCGGTGAGCTCCTTGGGCTCCGCCTTGCCGCCGTTTGCGAGGGCGCCGAGAACCGCGGGGTGGTCGTCGGTCGGCACGTCGCGGAAGTACTTGTCCTGGAACTGGGGCCTCACGTCCTGGGCGTAACGCCGGCGGACGAACACCGTGTAAACCACGGTAACCACAGCCAGGGCACCGGTTGCCCCGGCGATTCCCCAAACAAGCAGGCGGGCTCGGGCACGGCGGGCGTTGGCTTTATCAGCCCATGTCTGCTCCTCGCTGAGGATGGTCTCGAGCTCGGAGCCGGACGTCGCCTCGCAGCCGGCGATCCACTCCCTCGGGAACGTCACGCGCATCTCGGCGAACTCCTCGGTGCCCACGCCGGGAACCGTGAACACCACGTCGTCGCCGTTGAAGGCCACGTCCGCGTCCAGGGGGCCGTGGCCCCAAGCGCGCACGTTGGCGACGGGCTTGACCGACTCGCCCGCCGGAACAGGAAGGTGCAGGTTGCAGATCACGTTCTGGGACTCGACGTCCCATCCGTCCGAGACGAACTTCCAGTAGAGCTCTCCCGTGTCGTCCCAACGGGTAGCGATGCCCGTGGCACGGTACGCGATGGTGAAGGTGGCGCGCTCGTCCTCATGGGCGGAATAGATCTTGAGCCGAAGGACGTCTCCGCGGTCGCTGATCTCGTAGGTCCCGTCGACGCCGCCGTAGCCCTCGGTGAACGCCTGGAGGTCGCCCGCGTCGCCCTCCCCCGCCGCCAGGACGGTGAGCTCGACATCGCGACCGTTGCTGGGGTTCTCGCCCTTCGGGATGTCCCAGTACACCCCATGGAAATCGCCGTCGAAGTCGAAGGTGCGGGACTCGGCCACGGTGAGGACCCCATCGGAGTCGAGGGTCGCGTCGATGTTCACCCGCGTAATCGAATATTCGTCGGCGAGCGCCGCGGCAGGCGCCGCGACGAGCGCGAGGACAAGAGCGAAAAACGCCGCGACGGCGATCCAAGACGTCGACGAGGCCGCGCGGGCACGGAGGCGGAAGCGAAGGTCCATGGGCTTCTCCATCTGCGGTGAGCTGGCAAGAAACGCGCAGATAGAGC
>NZ_DAWEMK010000196.1:0-1870 GCF_052362415.1 Paratractidigestivibacter sp.
GACCGCGTCCCACTACCTCGGCGACTGCCTGCGCGCTGACGAGGGCGAGAAGCTCTATCGCGTGGGCGGCGACGAGTTCGTCATCGTCTCTCCCATCAGCTCCCCCGACGAGCTCGGCGACCGCCTCGAGGCGGTGCGCGAGGGCCTCATGGCCAACGAGCAGAGCCCCGACGGCTCACTGGCCTTCACGTTCAGCTACGGCTGCTCCGTGATCGACCCCGTCCGCGGAGACAAGCGCCGCCAGCTCACCCTCGACCTCGACCGCCGCATGTACGTCTACAAGCTCGCGCACCGGCGCCGCGAGGTCACCGGCGGGGCGGGGCGCGCCCTCACCGCGGGCGACATCTTCGACGACCGGATCTTCCAGACGCTCTCGCTGTGCATGAAGGGCCGGTACTTCTTTGTGCACGACATCGCCACGAACCAGAGCCGCTGGTCGGTCAACGCTGTGCGCGACCTGGCGCTTCCCGGCGAGAACGTCCCGAACGCGATCGACGTCTTCGCCGGGCTCGCGCACCCCGAGGACCGCGACGCCTGGCTCTCCGACGTCATCGACCTGTGCGAGGGGAGAACGCAGCGCTGCTCGGTCCAGTACCGCATGCGCGACGCCTCTGGCCGCTACGCCATGTGCGAGATCCGGGGCTACCGCCTGAACGGCAGCGAGGACGAGCCCGCGCTCTTCGTCGGCATCATCTCGAACTACAGCATCGCCGACATGGCTGACCCCTCCTCGGCGCTGCCCGACGTCCGCGCGCTGATCTCGCGCATCGAGGAGTGCCGGATCTCGGGCGCGTCCGCCGGGCTCATCATGACCAAGCTCGAGGATTTCGAGCGCTACAACTCCGTCTACGGGTACGCCGTGGGCGACGGCATCCTCGCCGAGACCGCAGCGCGCCTGGTCTCGCTGCTGCGCGGGCGCGCGAAGGTGTTCCGCTACCGCGGCGCTCGCTTCTGCGTCGTGGCCGAGGGCGCCGACCAGAAGACCACCTCCGAGCTCGCCGACGCGATCCGCCACAGGCTCTTCTCGCCGCTCGAGGTCAAAGACAAGCTGCTCCGCGTGCCCGCGGTTGTGGTGTCGCGCCACCACAGCGTCGTCTCGGCGGGCACGTTCTCGGTGCTGAGCGACCTGCGCGACCTGTGCGAGTCGCAGAGCAAGGAAGGCGAGCTGCCCGTGCGCCGCGCCGCCGTCGGGGACGTCGCGGTCGAGGAGAATATCGACCCCCTGACCGGGCTTTGGCGCTCGAACGAGTTCCTCCGCCGCTCGAACCTCTACTGCGCGGGAGCGGGATCCCAGAAGTGCTGCCTGGTGAAGATCGACATCGGCAACATGCACATCTTCAATGAGTGGCATGGTCAAGGCCGCGGAAACGAGCTGCTCGCCGCGGTGGGCGCGACCCTCGCGCGGGCCGAGCGCGCGGGCAACGGCGTCGCCGGGTTCTGGGGCAACGACGACTTCACCTTGCTGTGCCCCAACGAGTGGACCCTCATCGACGACGTGTTCCTCCGGTTGTGCGAGGTCATAGCGTCGTTCGACGACTCCGTGGGCTTCACGCCGTCTTTGGGCGTCTGCCCGCTCGAGGAGCGCGCCGAGATCGGCATCGACGAGTACTCGAAGGCGACCTTCGCCTGCACGGCGGCGAAGCGCGACTACGAGAACCACGTCAAGTACTTCCAGCCGGTCGAGTACGCGCGCGAGCGCGGCGAGCACCTCCTGCTCTCCAAGTTCCAGTACGCGGTGACGGAGGGGCGCATCATGTTCTACCTGCAGCCGCAGGTGGAGATCGAGACGGGGCGGATCATCGGTGCCGAGGCGCTCGCCCGCTGGCGCCACAAGGACGGCAGCGTCACCTCGCCCGGGCAGTTCATGGAC
>NZ_DAWEMK010000197.1:0-1838 GCF_052362415.1 Paratractidigestivibacter sp.
ATGGGGCGGGAAACCCCGTCCCTCGGATTCCTCCCCTATCGGCAGCGTGAAGCACGCCTCCCCCGCGTCCCGCTGGTTCTTTATCGCCTGGCGCAGCCTGGCCACGCCTGTCTTGTCGGCCATCACCGGCCCCCTTCCTCGTCATCTTTGAGCAGGAACTCGACCTTCGCCAGCCTCCTGCGCATCCTGTCCGCCTCCGCCTCGGCACGCTCGGCCCGCTCGCGGAGCGTCGCCGCCTCGGCGACCGCCTCGTCGCGCTCGAGCGTGAGCCTTCCGACCTTGTCGGCGACCTCGGCGGCCAGGGCGCCCTTGCCCCGAGGCGCCACGAGGTCGGCGAGGACCTCCGGCAACGTGGAGTCCTGGTTCCTGCTCCACCACGGCCCGAGCGCGGTCACGACCTGCGCGAAGGGCGTCTCGCGGCCCTTGCCTCCCGGCGAGGAGCAGGCCTGCAGCGCCGCCACGACCTCTCGCCTCACCTTGTCGGGCGGCACGCGCAGCTCGCCCTTTGCCCTCGGCTTGCAGATCTGACTGTCCGGCACCGCCCGGCCCAGGTCGATGGCCGGCGGCAGCTTGTCCTGGCTTATCCTCATCGCAGTCTCACCTTCGCGAAAACGTTCATGGCGGGCACTACTCCCCGAGCCCCGCGCGCAGGATCATCGTCGCGCCGGTGACGGCGGTGTAGAGCCCGTCGAGATCCTCGCCCAGCGCCTCGAGCTCGTCCTCGCACTCGCGGCAGATCTCCTCGGCCGCGGCCATGTCGAGCACGAGGGTCTCCGCCCCGCCGCGGCCCTGGACCTCGATGGCGTTGCGCAGCCTCTGGATTCCGGTCGTGTCGCTCATTTCTCCTCCAATGTTGAAAACTTGTCGAAAGATTGTTGAAAAGTTGGGTTCCCCTACTCACAAGTAAGGGAGAGTGTTCTTATCTATCTCTAACCTCTAACCTCTACCGCTTATAAAAGTTCGCGCCTTAGGCTTATGGTTAGGCCTATCGATAGAACGACCTGCGCGTTTACCCGTCGGACCTCGCCGCCCTCGCCTTCTCGGCGATGCCGACCTTGGCCTGGTACTCCTCGTAGCGGCGGGCGACGCGCTCGTTGACGGCCTTGCCCTCCGACCACATGCCCTCGTCTAGGAGCCCGATCTCGGCCATGCGGCAGAGCGCGGCCTCGGCGTCCTCGCGGCGCATGTCCAGGTCGCACGCCACGCGCCTGACGAGGTGCTCCCGCCTGAGGAAGGGCTTGCCGTCGTTGATGGCGCTGTGCAGCTGGCACATCGCGCTGAACCACACGCCGACGCCGGCGGCGCCGAGCTCGTCCACGAGGTCCTCCATCTTCTGGTCGTGGAGCGTGCCGATCTCTGCCTTCCACCACCAGATGCCGCGCCTTGCCATGTCCTAGCCCCTCCCCTCGCGTTCCTCGTAGTACAGGCAGCCGGACCGCTTCTCGCCGGGCGCCCTGGATATGAGCCGCCTCGTGCACACCATCGCCGCGGCCCAGCAGTGGCGGCACTTGCTGCACTCGCAGGGCTTCAGCGGCGGCTTCTCAGGCGGCGTCAAAACGGGATGTCCTCGTCGTAGACGTCCGCCGGCGCGACGGGCGGTGCCGCCGCCACGGGCGGCCGGGAGGGCTGCGCCGTCGCCGCGGCCGCGCGCGGCCTCTCCCCGCACACGACGATGTCGTCCGCGACGATCTCGACGCGGTAGTGCCGGGTCCCCGCCTCGTCCTCCCACGTCCGCTGCCTCACCTTGCCGCCGAAGACCACCCGCGAGCCCTTCGAGAGCTGCGACGCGGCGGCCAAACGAGTTATTGGAGGCAATCACAATTGACTAACTTCGACCT
>NZ_DAWEMK010000198.1:0-1120 GCF_052362415.1 Paratractidigestivibacter sp.
CTGCATGCAATGACTGTCACCCAGTGATGGCGGCGGGGTCGTGGAGGCCGCAGAAGGTGAAGCGGCGGGCCTCCTCGTCGAAGTCGAAGACCATGACGGCGCAGTTGGGGAGGCGCTTGGGGTACTCGGCTCCCGCGGGCAGGGTCGCGCGGATGAGCTGCCGGGAAGCGCTCCCGTGCGAGACGGCGAGCAGCGTCCGCACCCCAGGCTCGCCGATGTCGGCCGCGAGCGCCGCGACCATGCGCTCGGCGAGCGCGCGGCTCCCCTCCCCGCCGAAGGGCACGAGCGCCTCGCCCGGGTCCCAAACGTCGCAGGGCAGGGCATCGTGCAGGCCCTTCTCGAAGCTCCCGTAGGCGCGCTCGATGATGCCCGGCTCAGGCCGCACCTCGCCAACGAAGCTCAGCTCAGAGGCCACGATCCGTGCCGTCCGCATCGCGCGGCCCAAAGGCGACGAGACGATCGCGTCGGGCTCGACCCCGTGCGCCGCGAGCCATGCCGCGGCCGTGTGCGCCTGCTGCTCGCCGAGCTCGGTCAACGGCGAGTCGCAGCGGCCTTGGACCAGCTTGCGGACGTTGAACTCGGTTTGTCCATGACGGAGAAGATACAGGCGCTTCAAGGGTGGGGGGTCCTTTCCAAGAGACAATAGGGCCCGGCGTTGCGGCCGGGCCCCGGAACGGGTCGCGATAGATTATGCGCCGAACTTCTCGCCTATGCGCCGAGCTCCGCCACGGCGGCGCGAAGCTCGTCGACACGGTCGCGGCGCTCCCAGGTGAACTCGGGGAGCTCGCGCCCGAAGTGGCCGTACGCCGCGGTCTTCTCGTAAATCGGGCGGCGCAGGTCGAGGTCGCGGATAATCGCGCCCGGGCGCAGGTCGAACACGCGCTCGACGGCGGCCTCGATCACGGAGTCGTCGACCGAGCCGGTGCCGAAGGTGTCCACCATCACGGACAGCGGGTGAGAAACGCCGATCGCGTAGGCGAGCTCGATCTCGCACTTGTGCGCGAGGCCCGCGGCGACGATGTTCTTGGCCACCCAGCGCGCGGCGTAGGCCGCCGAGCGGTCGACCTTCGTGCAGTCCTTGCCGGAGAACGCGCCGCCGCCGTGGCGGCCCATGCCGCCG
>NZ_DAWEMK010000198.1:1130-1838 GCF_052362415.1 Paratractidigestivibacter sp.
CGGTGAGGCCGGTGTCGCCCATGGGGCCGCCCACGACGAAGCGGCCGGTCGGGTTCACGTAGATGTCGGCGTTGTCCCACTTGATGCCGACCTCGTTGAGCACGGGGGCGATCACGTGGTCGACCATGTCCGCCTTGATGAGGCCCATGTCCTCGACCTCGTCGGAGTGCTGGGTCGAGACGACGACCGCGGTGACCTCGACGGGCTTATCGTCCTCGTAGCGGACGGTGACCTGGGTCTTGCCGTCGGGGCGCAGGTAGGGCACGGCGCCGTTCTTGCGCACAGCGGCCAAGCGCTCGGCCATGCGGCTCGCGAGGTAGTGCGGCATCGGCATGAGGACGGGGGTCTCGTCGCAGGCGTAGCCGAACATCATGCCCTGGTCGCCGGCGCCCACCTCGTCGATGGGGTCGGTCGTGCGCCCGGCCTGGGCGTCGTAGGACTCGTCGACGCCGGCGGCGATGTCGGCGCTCTGCTCGTGGATGAGGTTGAGGACGCCGCAGGTGTCGCAGTCGAAGCCGAACTTCGCGCGGTCGTAGCCGATACGGCGGATGGTCTCGCGCGCGACCTTCTGGACATCGACGTAGGCCTCGGTGCGGACCTCGCCGGCGACGATCACGGTGCCGGTGGTGACGAAGGTCTCGACCGCGCAGCGGACGTTGTCGAGCTTGGCGGGGACGCCGTCGGGGGCGACGTAGCCCGAGGCCTCGA
>NZ_DAWEMK010000199.1:0-1227 GCF_052362415.1 Paratractidigestivibacter sp.
GTACATGCCCATGCCGGACGATGCGCAGGATTGGTACCGCAGCGTGCTGGACGACGACGGAGTGGTGCGCAACAGCGTTGCGCGCATAGAAGATGGCGTGTTGCACATAGAACAGGGTCCCTTGGTGGGGCAAGAGGCCCGTGTAAAGAAGATCGACCGTCATAAGCGCTGGTGCCTAGTGGACGTGGGCGAAGGTGACTCCGCATTTAGGGAGCTGCTGCCGTTAGACGTGCCGAGCAAAACGTAAGGAAGACGTTACGCCGGCAATTTATTTGGTTTTTGAATTTGTGGATGGGGGGGGGGTTCCTGGGGACAGGAACGAAATTTATATTGTGACTGCTAAAGAAGTAACAGAGGATAATGCGCCCGTGGGCGCGGCGCTCATTGCTCAGGCCATGGACCGGCGCGAGAGCGCGGCGGGCGCCGGTGCCGGCTCCGCTGCAAGCACGGGCACGATGAGCCTCCCAGGCTCGCCCGAGTTTGCCGCAGAGTCCCGCGCGCTCGACACGAGGTCGCTTGGCTACCGCTTCGTCAAGCGCACCTTCGACATCGCTTTCAGCGCGTGCGTCTGCGTCGTGGGGCTCATCCCTGGCGCAGTGCTCTGTGCGTTCATTGCGGCCGATACCAAGGGCGCACCCATCTACGCTCACGAGCGCGCGGGGCGCTTCGGTCGCCCCATCCGCGTGCTCAAGTTCCGCTCCATGGTCGCCGACGCCAACGACGTGGAGAAGTACCTCAGCCCCGAGCAGATCGAGGAGTGGCACCGCGAGCGGAAGGTCACAAACGATCCCCGCATCACCAAGCTAGGCCGCGTCCTGCGCAAGACTTCCCTGGACGAGCTGCCCCAGTTCTTCAACGTGCTCGCGGGCCAGCTCTCCGTCATCGGCCCTCGCGCCATCACCTACGAGGAGCTCGGGAACTTTACGCACGAGCAACAGGTGCAGGTGCTTGCCGTCCCGCAGGGCATTACCGGTGCCTGGCAGTCGGGCCCGCGCAACCTCGCGACCTTCGAGAACGGCCTGCGCCAGGAGTTCGAGCTTGCCTACGCGAAGGGTGCCAGCCTCAAGGCAGACTGGAAGGTCTTCTTCAAGACCTTTGGCGTCATGTTCGGCAAGAAGAAGACGGGGAGGTAGCGCATGAGTGCTGACAAACCCCTCGTCTCGATCGTGGTGCCGACCTACAAGCGCTCTGACAGGATTCGCGTGGCCCTGGACTCAATCGCCGCGC
>NZ_DAWEMK010000199.1:1237-1838 GCF_052362415.1 Paratractidigestivibacter sp.
GAGCCTTCCGCACTTTAGGCTGCTGCACACCTCCGGCCAGACCGGCGGCGGGGCGGCGCGCAACTACGCCTGCCGCCAGGCGACGGGCGAGTACCTCACGTTCCTCGACGATGACGACGAGTTCCTGCCTGACAAGGTGTCCACCCAGGTCGCCTTCATGCAGGAAAACTCCCTCGACATGAGCTGGCAGGATGTCTCGTGGTATGACGAACGTGGCCGGCTTGTGGAGCACCGCAGGCTCGACCATTGCGAGGACTTCTCCACCGAGGGTCTGCTGCGCGCGCACCTCCTAACGCCGATAAGCCCAACGGCCATCTATATGCTCAGGCGCGACCTGTTCGACCGCACTGAGGGTTTCGGCGAGGTGGCGACCGGCCAAGACTGGTGGCTGATGCTGCGCTGCATAGAGGCTGGCGCCCACATGGGCTACATGCCCGAGGTGCACGTGAGGCAGTACCTCCATTCCGGCGAGAGGCTCTCGCTTGGCAAGAACAAGGTAAACGGCGAGGTCGCAAGGCACGAGGTGGTGCGCGGCTACTACCCGCGCCTCAGCAAGAAGGATATGCGCTACATCGAATTTCGCCACAACGCCGTGCTCGCC
>NZ_DAWEMK010000200.1:0-981 GCF_052362415.1 Paratractidigestivibacter sp.
ATGGGCGCTTCGGGCGGAACGGTCGCGATCTCGGACATGCTCCTGCGCAACCGAGACGAGATCGCGTGCGTCTGCATCGACGGCAAGTCCGGAGCGGACGCGCTCAAGCGGCGGATGCTCGACGGCGGCTTTAGCAAGTGCGCGCTCGAGATGGGAACCCCGGCAATCGTGCAGGCTGCGGCGTCGATGCTCAAAGACGAGGTCGACTCGGGCACGCTGTCGCACATCGAGTCGCCGGCGCTCGACGACTCGGCGCGCAAGTCGCTCAAGCGCGACATCGGCAGGGACGGCTGGGGCTTCGCGGACGGCCCCGACTCCATCGCAGCCCCCATCGAGTCCGCATCCCTCGCCCTATGGGCGGCGAGAACCACGAAACGAGACCCGCGAAGGGAACAGGAGGCCAGCTTCTGATGGCAGCAGTGAATATGGAACTGGCGGGGCAGGTAGCATCCGCCGCAGGCTTGGAGCCGGGCGACGCGGCGCTCGTCCGCGAGCTCATGACCGTTTGGCGCGAGCACCGCTCAAGCAACCTCGAGCGCGAGGACTACTACCTCGGGCACGTGTCGGTGAAGGACCTCGGCATCGCCATGCCGGCGAGCCTCGCCAAGAAGATCAACCCGCGCGTGGACTGGCCCCGCAAGGCCGTGCACGCACTGGCGGACCGCTCCATCTTCAACGGTTACACGTGCGCAGACGAGCAGACGAGCAAGGCCCTCCGCGCCATCTGCGAGTCGAACCAGCTGGAGCGCCTCTACCGCAAGAACCTCATCGGCGAGCTGAAGCACTGCTGCGGCTTCTGGACCGTGACGGACGGCGGCGGCTACCCGGTCATCTCGGCGTACCCCGCCACCGCGGCGGCGGCCCTGTGGGACGACGCGCGCAAGGCCATCAGGGCGGGGCTCGTCGTGGCGGAGTCCAAGAAGATGCCCGGCGACGCCGAGCGCGTGCCGACCGTTGTGCACCTGCTCACGGCCGACAGCC
>NZ_DAWEMK010000200.1:991-1377 GCF_052362415.1 Paratractidigestivibacter sp.
CGCCGCCGAGGCCGCGACCCTGCCGCAGACGTGGCTGCTGGGCACCTACAAGAAGATGCTCAACGACGGCAACAAGTACGACGCGAGCATGGGCGCGGTCAACGAGATAACGAAAGACCCCGACGGCGACAAGCCCACGGTCTGGCAGTCCGCGCAGCTGCAGATGGCCCCGCTCACGGAGTACCTGCGCCAGCTCGCTTGCCAGATGTCGGCCGTGACCAACGTGCCGGTGAGCTTCTTCGGAGTGTCCAACGACAACCCGTCCTCCTCGGACGCCATCGCCGCGTCCCTCGAGCCCCTGGTCATTGACGCGAAGAACCTCAACCGCGACAACGGCACGGCCCTGCGTAACGTGGCGTACATGGCGCTCGCCGTGGCGAACGGCA
>NZ_DAWEMK010000200.1:1431-1819 GCF_052362415.1 Paratractidigestivibacter sp.
TAGCCTGCTGGACGAGCTGACCGATGAGGTGAACGCGCTGTCGGCAGACGCCCAGGCGAAGGTGAGGCCGGCACTCGAGTCACTGCTGTCGAGCTGGGAACGCGGCGGGGGCGGCGATGTCGCCGCGCTCCGCGAGAGGGCGTACGAGACTATCGAGGCGGTGCTCGGGTACTACGCCGACACGTGCGCCGCCGCCAGGGCCGCCGAATACTACGACGCGGTCAGGGCGTCGCAGGGCTTCCCTGGGAAATACAAGGCGGTCGCCGAGTCCATGCGAGACCCGAACGCCACGCTCGGCGCGGTGAGGTATTTCATCGGCAAGGTCGTCGAGGGCGCCCCCGCGGTGTTCGTCTCGCGTTGCGTCACGAGGGTCGACGAGGAGATCAGG
>NZ_DAWEMK010000201.1:0-1809 GCF_052362415.1 Paratractidigestivibacter sp.
TCCGTTTTTCTGGGGACAATTCTAACAACCGCGCGGGACAACAATCCCCGCGGCGGGCTTCTTGGCGTACGATGGGTAACTCGATATTTCGCCTCGACCGCAGGAGCGCACATGTCCGAGCAGAACGACCAGCACAACGACCCCGTCTTTGACGAGGAGCAGGCCCATCTGAAGGAGCTCTACGCGAAGCTGCTGCGGATGCGCGACGACATCGCGGCCGACCTCGAGAGCAACCACGCCGGCGCGCGCCAGGACCTGCTGGACATGTCCGAGGAGGTGCGCCTCGACTTCGGCGGCGCGGACGAGACCATGGAAACCCTCGCCGCCATCGAGACCCTGAACTCCGTCATCGATGCCTACAACCAGTACCACGACTTCAACGTCGAGAAGCTCCGCCGCGTCGTGCTGCTGCTCATGCAACCCTACTTCGCCAAGGTCCGCCTGCAGATGCGCCCGGGCCGCCCCGCGCGCGACGTCTACATCGGCGCGGCCGGCATGACCGACGAGCACTCGATCCCGCTCGTCGTCGACTGGCGCAGCCCCGTGGCCGAGACCTACTACAACCAGGAGATGGGCCCGACCAGCTACGAGGTCGACGGGCGCAAGCGCACCGTCAACCTGGAGCTGCGCCGCCAGTTCGACATCGTGCGCGACAAGCTGAACATGTACTTCGACACGACCGTCGCCATCGAGGACTCGCTGCTGCTGGGCGCGCTCAAGCGCCACCACTCAGAGAAGCTCCAGGCGATCACGGCCACGATCCAGCGCGAGCAGAACCTGATCGTGCGCCACGAGGACGTGCCGGTCATGCTGGTCAACGGCATCGCGGGCTCGGGAAAGACCTCCGTCCTGCTGCAGCGCATCGCGTTTTTGCTCTACCGCGAGCGCAAGACCCTCGACCCCGACCAGGTGTACCTCTTCACGCCGAACAACGTGTTCGAGCGCTACATCGACACCGTCTTGCCGTCCATGGGCGAGGCGAACCCGCAGGTCTTCACCTGGCGCGACTTCGCCGAGGCGCAGGGCGCGGGCAACCGCGACGCCGGCGAGAAGTGCTCCTCGGAGCAGCTCGGGCGCATCGAGGAAGCGGTCCGCGACCTTGCCATCGAGGAGGCGGACGTGCGCGAGATCCGCATGGACGACACCGTGCTCCTCAAGGCGTCGCAGGTGGAGGGCGCCGTCCGCAAGTTCGAGCGCTTCGGAGCCGGGTCGCGCTTCTGCGCCCTCGTCAAGGACGAGCTCCACGAGCGCCTGAACCGCCGCTTCGCGCAGATGGCCAAGGACGACGAGGTCCAGGAAGAGGTGCTCGGCTTCGACGTCGACGAGCAGGTCCACTGGTTCGGCGAGACCGTGAGTCCCGAGGACGAGGCCGCCTGCGCCGACCTCGCGCGCCGCTACGTCGAGCAGCGCTACGCCGAGGCGCACGAGCGCATCGACGACCTGAGCTGGCTGCGCTTCGACCGCATCGGCATGCGACTGCTGGGGCAGCCCGCGCTTTCCGCGACCGAGTGGATCTACCTGCGGCTCTGCATCACCGGAGCAGGCGACAAGAACGCCCGCTACGTCATGGTCGACGAGGTCCAGGACTACACCGTGGCCCAGCTCATGGTGCTCGCGCGGCACTTCTCGCGCGCGCACTTCCTGCTTTTGGGCGATGAGCACCAGGCGATTTTCGAGGGGACGGCGACGTTCGCGCAGATGCGCGAGGTGTTCGAGGCGACGCACGGGCAGGTCGAGGAGTGCCGCCTGCTCACGAGCTACCGCTCCTCTCCCGAGATCACGGCGATGTTCACGAGCCTGCTCGACCCC
>NZ_DAWEMK010000202.1:0-1793 GCF_052362415.1 Paratractidigestivibacter sp.
CCGGGGGCGCCTCGTTGGCGCCGAGGCGGTGGTCGTTACCGGCGGACGAGACGCTCACGCGCATGAGGTCGGCGTGCTTGTCGACCGCGGCGACGAGGCCCGCGAGGAAGACGAGGAACTGCAGGTTCTCGGAGGGGTTCGCACCCGGCTCGAGGAGGTTCTTGCCGTCTGCGCAGACCGACCAGTTGTTGTGCTTGCCGGAGCCGTTGACGTAGTCGAAGGGCTTCTCGTGCTGCAGGCAGGCGAGGCCGTGGTGGGTCGCGAGGAGCTTGAGCTTCTCCATGGCGAGCAGGTTGTCGTCGATGGCGAGCGACCCCTGCTCGAAGATCGGGGCGAGCTCGTGCTGGGCCGGGGCGACCTCGTTGTGCTTGGTCTTCGCGGGGACGCCGAGCTTCCAGAGCTCGTCGTCGACCTCCTTCATGAAGGCGTTGACGGTCGGGCGGATGGCGCCGAAGTAGTGCTCCTCGAGCTCCTGGCCCTTAGCAGGGGCGCAGCCGAAGAGCGTGCGGCCGGTGAGGACGAGGTCGGGGCGCTTCTGGAAGTCCTCCTCCTTGACGAGGAAGTACTCCTGCTCGGGGCCGACGGTGGTGATCACCGAGGTGACGTCCTTGCCGAAGAGCTTAAGGACGCGCTTGGCCTGCTCGGCCAGGGCGACCTGCGAGCGGAGCAGCGGGGTCTTCTTGTCGAGCGCCTCGCCGGTGTAGGAGATGAAGGCCGTCGGGATGCAGAGGACCTCGTCCTTGATGAAAGCCGGGGAGGTCGGGTCCCAGGCGGTGTAGCCGCGGGCCTCGAAGGTGGCGCGCAGGCCGCCGGAGGGGAAGCTCGAGGCGTCGGGCTCGCCCTGGATGAGCTCCTTGCCGGAGAACGACATCAGGACCGAGCCGTCGTCCTTCGGGGTGATGAAGGAATCGTGCTTCTCGGACGTGATGCCGGTGAGCGGCTGGAACCAGTGCGCGTAGTGCGTGGCGCCCTTCTCGAGCGCCCACTCCTTCATGGCGTGGGCGACCTCGTTGGCGATGTCGAGGTCGAGGGCCTTGCCCTCCTTGATGACCTTCGTGAGCTCCTTGTACGTAGGCTTGGGGAGACGTTCCTGCATGACCTTGTCGGTGAACAGCAGGCTGCCGTACTCCTCGGTGACCTTGTCCTTGCCCATGTGCGCCTCTTTCCGTTGGGTTGCGTGGCGTGCTTGGCTTACGTTTGACAACTCTAGTTGCCCATTGTTGCACGGGAGTTAATGCATGGTGTCCCGTGTGGGCAAGTTCGTGTGCGTTTTTGTAACCGGGCGGAGTCGCGGTGTTTCGCGCGGCGGGAGCACGCGGGGCACGGGTCCGCGAGGGCTCAACCGCGGCCCAATCGAGAACCGCGCCCGGCGCACGGCCTGTAGCACGGCCTATACTAGGTGGCGCATGTTCAGACGGACCAAGGACGGAATATCATGCCAAAGCACTTCAGCGAGCCGGACTCGCCGGCGCCGCGCCGGCGCAGGCGCGCAACGGGCGAGGATCGCGTCTTCGACAACGGGTACGACCCTCGCCAGGACTTCGCGGACAGCGAGTACGGGCAGGGCACATACGGGCAGGACGCCTATGGGCAGGACCAGTACCGCGACCAGGCGGCGACGCGCGGGCAGGGCGCGGGCTACGGGCAGGGCAACGGCGCCCGGCGCGGCTCCTATACCCAGACCCCCTATGTCCAGCCTCCCTACGCGCAGGATCCCTACGCCAAGGACGGGCACGGTCAGCAGCAGGACCCCTACGCCGAGCCGAACTATGTCGAGCAGGAGGCGCCCGGCG
>NZ_DAWEMK010000203.1:0-1774 GCF_052362415.1 Paratractidigestivibacter sp.
CCTCGGCCAAGGTGCGTCGCGACCGCATGGGCCACATCGAGCTCGCCGCTCCCGTGTCCCACATCTGGTACTTCAAGAGCCCCACGAGCTTCCCGATGAGCCGTATGCTCGACATCAAGTCCAAGGACCTCGAGAAGGTTCTGTACTTTGCCAGCTACATCATCACCGAGGTCGACTACGAGGCTCGCGAGGCCGACGCTGACGACCTGCGCGAGGAGCTCGCCGCCGATCTGGAAGAGATCGATGCCGAGTGCGCCCGCCAGATCGAGTCCCTCAAGGAGCAGGGCAACCCCGAGAACTTCGACGAGTTCTCCGACGAGGAGCCGCTGACCCCCGAGGAGATCGCCTCCGGCATCGTCGACATCGAGGAAGAGTGCAAGGACGAGAAGCAGCTCCGTACGGACGCCTTCAACGCCTTCATGAAGCTCACCGAGCGCGACCTCATTTCCGATGAGCCGCTGTTCCGCGAGATGACCCGTTACTACTCCATGTACTTCAAGGGTGGTATGGGTGCCGAGGCCGTTCGCGACCTGCTCGCTGCCATCGACCTCCCCTCCGAGGCCGAGAAGCTCAAGGCCATCATCGCCGACGAGGACTCCCAGAAGCAGAAGCGCGAGAAGGCCGTCAAGCGCCTTGAGGTCGTTGACGCCTTCCTGAAGGGCGGCAACAGCCCCGCGAACATGATCCTGGACGTCATCCCGGTCATTCCGCCCGATCTGCGCCCGATGGTCCAGCTCGACGGCGGCCGCTTCGCCGCGTCCGACCTCAACGACCTGTATCGTCGCGTGATCAACCGTAACAACCGACTCAAGCGCCTGCTCGACCTGGACGCCCCTGCGATCATCGTGAACAACGAGAAGCGCATGCTCCAGGAGTCCGTGGACGCCCTGTTCGACAACGGCCGTCGTGGTCGCCCGGTCTCTGGCCGTGGCGGTCGCCCGCTCAAGTCGCTCGCCGAGGCCCTCAAGGGCAAGCAGGGTCGTTTCCGTCAGAACCTGCTGGGTAAGCGTGTCGACTACTCCGGCCGTTCGGTAATCGTTACCGACCCCAAGCTGCTGCTGCACCAGTGCGGTCTGCCCAAGACCATGGCGCTGGAGCTCTTCAAGCCCTTCGTCATGAAGCGCCTGGTCGAGCTTGGCAAGGTCGAGAACATCAAGGGCGCCAAGCGCGCTATCGACCGCGGTGCCACCTTTGTGTGGGATATCCTCGAAGAGGTCATCGACGGCCGCGTCGTGCTGCTCAACCGTGCACCGACCCTGCACCGTCTGTCCATCCAGGCCTTTGAGCCGGTGCTGGTCGAGGGCAAGGCTATCCACCTGCATCCGCTGGTCTGCTCGCCCTTCAACGCCGACTTCGACGGCGACCAGATGTCTGTCCACGTGCCGCTGTCCAGCCAGGCTCAGGCCGAGGCCCGCGTGCTCATGCTCTCTGCGAACAACCTGCGCTCGCCGGCATCCGGCAAGCCGGTCAACATCCCTTCGCAGGACATGATCATCGGTGTGTACTACCTCACCCAGGTTCGCGAGGGTCTGCCGGGCGAGAACCACGTGTTCTCGAGCTTCGACGACGCGCTGCACGCCTATGACTGCCGCTCCGAGGTCGACATGCAGGCCAAGATCCAAGTCCGCGTGTCCGCTGCCGATGCCAACGTCATCAACGAGGACGGCACCCGTATCTTCCGCGTCAAGAACGGCAAGAACGAGTTTGTCGACTACGACGTCACCGGCAACAAGACCGCGCGCTTCGAGACCTCTATCGGCCGCATCATCTTCAA
>NZ_DAWEMK010000204.1:0-1766 GCF_052362415.1 Paratractidigestivibacter sp.
CTACGCCGCCTCCACCTGGATCAGCCAGCCCATCACCGCCGTGCTGTATCACGCCGAGGCTGGCAGCGCCGCCTACCAGCAGTCCTTCTACGGCGCCATCGTGATCGCCGCCATCGCCGTCGTGCTCACCGTCTACATGATGGTCTCCGACAGCAAGAAGAAGTCCGCTTAGCAATTGCCAATGTGACAAAGGGACTGTCCCTTTGTCACACTCCATCGCCACCACCATTAAGGAGTCGAAATGTCTGAGCTCAACCCCGTCCGCATTGCCGTTATCGGCGCCGGCGCCATGGGCCGCAACCACATCCGCTTTGTCACCGAGGAGCCCGAGGCCGAGCTCGTCGCCATCGCCGACGCCTTCGAGGGCGCCCGCGCCACGGCCGAGGCCGCCGGCGTGCCGTTCTTCACCGATCCCGCCCAGATGATGGACGAGATCAAGCCCGAGGCCGTCATCATCGCCACCCCCAACGACCTGCACCTGGGCGTTGCCCGCGAGGCTGTAAAGCGCAACATCGTGCCGCTGGTCGAAAAGCCGATCTCCAACGACCTGGAGGATGCCCAGGCCTTCGCCGCCGAGGCCGAAACCGCCGGCGTGCCCGTGCTCGTGGGTCAGCACCGTCGCCACAACCCCTTCGTCAACAAGGCCAAGGAGATCATCGAGTCCGGCGAGCTGGGCAAGCTCACCGTGTCGAGCTTCCACTACATGATCTATAAGAATGACGAGTACTTCGATGTCGAATGGCGCCGCAAGAAGGGTGCCGGCCCGATCCTGGTCAACCTGGTGCACGACGTCGACCTGCTCCGCTACCTGCTGGGCGAGCCCGTTGCCGTCCAGGGTATGCAGTCCAGCGCCGCCCGCGGTTTTGAGACCGAGGACTCCGCCGTGGTCAACGTCCGTTTTTCCGATGGCGCGCTCGCGAGCATGACCATCTCCGACGCCACCGCCAGCCCCTGGAACTGGGAGGCCACCGCCCGCGAGGATCCGCAGTACCGCCCCTTCGACGCCGACGCCTACTTTATCGGCGGCACTAAGGGCGCCCTGTCGCTGCCCCGCCTGCACCAGTTCTCCTACGACGGCGCCTCTAACTGGCACAAGCCGCTGCAGATGGAGATCCCGGCTGTGGACCCGGCGCTGCCGCACAAGATGCAGCTCAAGCACTTTGTGAAGGTCGTCCGCCGCGAGGTCGAGCCCGTCGTGACCCCCGCCGATAACGTCAAGACGCTCACGCTTCTCAACGCCATCAAGGAGGCCGCCGAGACCGGCCAGCTCGTCGAGCTGTAATGCCTTAAGAGCGGGTCGCGGCAAACTCCCCGCCGAGCGCCTTGGCCCGCCGCCAACAAGCCCCTCTTCTTTGCCCCGCGAGCAGCCTCCTGCCCGCGGGGCCTTTTGCTACCTTGCCGACGATTTTTCTGGAGCGGGGGCTATTTTGCACCTCAGTCTGATTCGTTCGCCACGAAATGGGCCTATCTACTACGTTTAACCGATCACCCTCAAGCATGCCGAATTTCGAGAAATAAAAACCGACGCTCCTATAAGTTGTCAATAGGCAGTTTGCGGGAGCGCTCCCTTCAATTCGCACAGGAGCTCGTAATACCTCCTCTCCAGTTTCGTCGACCGCCGTCTCCCATGTTCCAGGTGACCGAGTGAGGCCGCGGACAGGCCGAGCCCCGCGGCGGCCTGCTTCTGGGTCACCCGCATCGCCTTGCGCATCTTCGCGAGCTCGGGGCCTTCCGGCGCGGCGCCGTCGGGGTTCGGGTCCATGAGC
>NZ_DAWEMK010000205.1:0-1764 GCF_052362415.1 Paratractidigestivibacter sp.
GAAGGCGCAGAACTCGCTCATGTAGCCAGCACCGGACTGCGGGTCGACGTCGCGGCCGTCCATAAAGGCGTGGACACGAACGGTCTTGACGCCATGCTGGGCAGCCATCTTGACCAGAGCCTCGACGTGGTTCATATGGGAATGAACACCGCCAGGGCTCATAAGGCCCATAAGGTGAAGGGTCTTGCCTTCGGCCTTGACATCGTCCATAGCCTTGACGAAAACCTCGTTCTTGGCGATGGAGCCGTCCTTGATGGCATTGTTGATGCGCGAAAGCTCCTGGAACACGATGCGGCCGGCACCGATGTTGAGGTGACCCACCTCGGAGTTACCCATCTGGCCGTCGGGAAGGCCCACGTCCTCGCCCGAAGCACCGAGCGTGGTGTGGGGGTACTTCTCGTACAGGCCATCAAGGAAGGGCGTCTTGGCAGCGGCGACGGCGTTCTCGCCATCGGCCGGAGCAAGGCCGCAGCCATCCATGATAATCAGGAGTGCAGGAAGATGACGTTGTGCCATATGTCCTACTCGCCTGCCTTGACGACCATAGAGGCGAAGTCAGCAGCCTTGAGCGAAGCGCCGCCCACGAGGGCGCCGTCAACGTCGGGCTTGGCGACGAGCTCGGCGATGTTTCCGGGCTTGGCGGAACCGCCATACAGCACGCGGATGCCGTTAGCGAGCTCCTCGCCGAACATCTCCTTGAGGGTCTCACGGATAGCACCGCAGACCTCCTGAGCGTCCTCGGCGGTAGCGGTCTTGCCGGTGCCGATGGCCCAGATGGGCTCATAGGCGACGACGACCTGCTTGGGGCAGGTGATCTCAAGACCAGCAAGGCCAGCCTTGACCTGGTTCACGACGTGCTCGACATAGGTGCCGGCCTCGCGGACCTCGAGGGACTCGCCGCAGCAGAAGACGGGAACAAGGCCGGCGGCAACGAGAGCCTTGGCCTTCTTGTTCTGGTCCTCGTCGGTCTCGTGGAAGTAGTCGCGACGCTCGGAGTGACCGATGATGCAGTAGGTGCAGCCAGCGGACTTGAGCATGTCGCAAGAGGACTCACCGGTGAAGGCACCCTTGGCCTCCCAGTACACGTTCTGTGCACCGAGGGCGATGGGGGCAGCCTGAATGCGGTCATGAACCGTGGTGATGTCGATGGTCGGAGGGCAGACGAGCACCTCGACGCCAGCCGGTACCTCGGGCAGAGCCTGAGCCAGCTCGTCGGCGAGCTTGGCAGCCTCGGCGACGTCGTTGTTCATCTTCCAGTTACCAGCGATAAGAAGGGTGCGATTAGGCATCGAGAAGCGCCTCCACTCCGGGCAGGGCCTTACCCTCGACGAGCTCCATGGAAGCGCCGCCACCGGTGGAGATCCAGCTCATCTTGTCGGCCAGGTTGAACTTGTTGACAGCTGCGACAGAGTCGCCACCGCCGATGATCGAGGTGCAGTCGGCCTCGGCAACAGCCTCGGCGATAGCCTGGGTGCCGTGAGCGAAGTTGTCGAACTCGAAGACGCCCATGGGGCCGTTCCAGAACACGGTCTTGGCGCCCTTGACGGCCTCGGCGTAGAGCTCCTCGGTCTTGGGGCCGATGTCCATGCCCTCACGATCGTCGGGGATAGCGTCGGAAGCGACAACCTCGGGGACAGCGTCCTCGCCAAAGTGATCGGCAACGCGGTTGTCGATGGGGAGCAGGATCTTGACGCCCTTCTCCTCGGCCTTCTTGAGCATCTCGCCGGCGCGCTCGACCCAGTCCTCTTCCTTGAGGGACTGACC
>NZ_DAWEMK010000206.1:0-1745 GCF_052362415.1 Paratractidigestivibacter sp.
TGCTCGCGTCGGCCACGCCGGGCGCCATGCCGTCGTAGAAGCCCATGACCCCCTCGAGCACCGCGACATCCGCGCCCGCGGCGCCGCGTGCGAGCAGGGCGCGCAGCGTCGGGGCGTCGGTGAAGAAGCCGTCTAAGTTGCCCGAGCGCGCGCCCACGACGCGACGATGAAAGAGCGGATCAATGTAATCGGGGCCGCATTTGAAGGCCGCGCATGCAAGGCCGCGGCGCGCGAGCGCGCGCAGGAGCGCGCACGTAACGACCGTCTTGCCGCTCCCGCTCGAGGGCGCAGCGACCATGAAGCGCGGGATGGTCGTGCTCACCGGGCGCCGCCTTCCCCACCTGCACCACGCGCGCTGACGAGGAACACGGGGTTTTGCGCCTTCATAAGATGGTGCGAGCCTACAGCCTCGGCGCGGGCGGCCGACACCTGGCAAGCCTCGAACCCCTTAAAGCGCGAACTCGAGAGGAGCGCGCACGCCTCGGTGAGCGTCTCAACGGTGACGCATGGCACGCACAGGCGAACCTGCGAGTTCTTCTCGAGCGCCACCTCCACGATGGAGGGAAGCTCGCCCGCGCTCCCGCCGACGAACACGGCGTCGGGGACGGGCAGTATCGCGAGCGCTTCGGGGGCGACACCGGGGACCGCATGCACGTTGCCGCACCCGAATGCATCCGCGTTCTCTCGGATGAGCCGCACGCCGGCCGCGTTGCGCTCGACCGCCCATACCGACCCCGCTCGCGCGACGAGCGCCGCCTCGATCGACACGCTCCCCGTGCCGGCGCCGACGTCCCACACGGTGTCGGTCGCGGTAAGGCGCAGCTTCGCGAGCGCGACGGCGCGCACCTCCTGCTTGGTCATGGGAACGTCGCCGCGGATGAAGAGCTCGTCGGGAATGCCCGAGGAAGCGTACGGCCAGCGGGAACTCGCGGCGCGGGATGCGCCCGCAGAGTCCGCCGCGGAAGAAGCCGCCGCGGGCGCAGACACGCCGGCCGGCACCTCGGAGGCTGCGCTAGAGCCCGCAGGCGACCCGGCGCCGCCTGCGAAATCGATAAGCATCACGTTCAAGTCGTCGAACGTCTGACCTGTGATTTCACTTGCGGTCGCGCAGGTGATGCGCTCGTCGGGGTACGACAGGCGCTCGGCCACCGTCACGCACGCGTCCCCGAAGCCCGCCTGCACAAGCTCGCCCGAAAGCCGCGAGGGGTCGTCCCCGCCCGACGTGGCGAGGAAGAGCTCGCCTGAGCGCTCGGCCTCGGCCACGATGTCGCACGCCACGCCGTGAGCGCTCGCGAAGCGCCAATCCTGCCATGGACGCGCGAGGCGCGCGGCGAGATACGACGCTGAGCTTATGCCGGGAATGATGCGCACGTCCACCTGCGCGTCGCCGGAGAGCGCCTCCACCAGGCGGCGCGCGCCGCTGAACAGCCCCACATCGCCCGTCATCACGACCACGGCGCGCTGCCACGACGCCGCATCGGTGAGCGCGGCGACGATGTCCGCCGTCTTCACGAGCTCGCATCTCACCACGTCGGGCGGCACGTCGATGCCGGCAAGCGCGCGATGAGCGCCGATGACCACGTCGGCGATGTCGATCGCGTCGAGCGCCGCGCGCGAGAGCAAGTCGGGGTTTCCGGGCCCCGCCCCGATGATCGTTACCTTTCGCATGGAATCTCCCGATACCCGCGCGGCGTGACCATACGGCCGCCTACGCGCTTCGTGTCCGCGTTGCCGACGAACACGGT
>NZ_DAWEMK010000207.1:0-1707 GCF_052362415.1 Paratractidigestivibacter sp.
CCGCGTTCGACCTCACGGGCGTCGTCTGACGAAAATAGCCGGGCCGCCTCGCCGCATCCGCCCTGGCGCGGGTCGCGGCGAGGCGGTCCGCCCCCGTTCGGTGGAGTATAGTTTTTCTAGCTGATCGCATGACCTTGGAGGACGAATGTCCCAGAACGATACCCTGACCGACGAGGAGCGCGCCGAGCTCGAGCAGCTGCGCGCCGAGAAGGCCGCGCGCGAGCAGGCGGCGCGCGCCGCCGCCGAGCGCGCCGAGCTCGACTGCCTCCGCGCCGAGAAGGCCCAGGCGCAAAAGTCCGCCGAGGCGGCGGCTGCGCGCTCTGCTCAGCAAGCCCAGGAGGCCGCCGACCTTGAGCGCGCCCGCAAGCTCATGGAGCCCGACGATGACGACCTCAAGATGGCCCCCGGCCAGAAGATCGTCATCGCCGCCGTCGTGGGCATCGCCCTCGTTTGGCTGCTCATCACCATCTTCGGTTAGGAGACACCATGTCGCTCACCGACCGCACCAAGCCTACCGACGTCTGCCTGAACACCGACCTCTATGAGCTGACCATGGCCCAGGGGTTCTGGGAGTCGGGCCTTGTCGGCACGCAGGCCTGCTTCAACGCGTTCTTCCGCGAGAACCCCTTCGGCGGCGGTTTCGGCGTCGCCTGCGGCACGGGGCAGATCGCCGAGCTCGTCGAGAACTTCGTGTTCGACGACGAGGACGTGGACTACCTTGCCTCGCTCACGGCCCCAGGCGGCGGCCCCATGTTCAAGCCCGGCTTCCTCGAGTATCTCCGCGGGCACAGGCTCGACCTCACCATCGACGCGGTGCCCGAGGGAGAGGTCGTCTTCCCCCGCGAGCCGATGGTCCGCGTCGTGGGCCCCATCATCGACTGCCAGCTCATCGAGACCGCGCTTCTTAACCTCGTGAACTTCCAGACGCTCGTCGCCACGAAGACCGCGCGCGTGGTCAAGTCGGCCGAGGGCCACCCGGTCTCGGACTTCGGCCTGCGCCGCGCCCAGGGCCCGGACGGCGGCCTCGCGGTCGCGCGCGCCTCCTACATCGCCGGCGCGAGCTCCACCTCCAACGTGCTCGCCGGCAAGATCTACGGGATCCCCGTGTTCGGGACCCACGCCCACTCCTGGGTCATGGCTTTCTCGACCGAGCTCGGGGCCTTCCGCGCCTTCGCTAAGTCGAGCCCGAAGAACTGCTGCCTGCTCCTCGACACCTACGACGTGCACCAGGGCATAAAGAACGCCATCACGTGCGCCAAGGAGATGGAGGAGGCCGGCGAGCACCTCGCAGCGGTCCGAATCGACTCCGGAGACCTCGCGAAGCTCTCCAAGGACGCCCGCGCGGCGTTCGACGAGGCGGGCCTTCCGTACGTGAAGATCTCGGTCTCCAACGACCTCGACGAGTACACGATCCAGTCCCTCTTTGCGCAGGGGGCGCCGATCGACTCGTTCGGCGTGGGCACCAAGCTCGCAACGTGCGACCCGCAGCCGAGCCTCGGCGGCGTCTACAAGCTCTCCGCCGTTCGCGAGGGCGAGTCCGAGCCGTGGCGCCCCGTCATCAAGCTCTCGGAGCAGGCCTATAAGCGCACCATCCCCGGTATCCAGCGCGTGCTGCGGTTCTATGACGAGGCCGGCTGCCCCGTCGGCGACATGATCTGCCAGGAGGGCGCCGAGCCTGCCTGCGACGAGATGATCGACATCCTCGAC
>NZ_DAWEMK010000208.1:0-1695 GCF_052362415.1 Paratractidigestivibacter sp.
CCCCCCCGCCGTTGTACCACGCGTACTCGGCGAAGCTGCTTGGCTTGGCGACGCACTTTGCTATCTCCTCGCCGTCCATGACCTGGACGGTCTTGAGCTCAAAGAAGCGGGCGCCCGCGACGTAGGAGGCGATGATGTTCTGGGCGAGCTGGCTGTTGGGGCCGGCGGCGGGGCCGAACGGGGTCTCGATCTTCTCGGCGAAGATCGGGTCGGCACCGCCCTCGTGGCGCACGATCTTGCGGACGCCGAAGATGCTCTTCTTCTCGGCGTGCTCGGTGAGGATCCAGTCCATAAGCTGCGCGAACGGGATCGGCCTCATGATGTCGCTCATACGAGCTCCTCTCCTTGCCCCTCCGAGACCGCGCGGAAGGGCGGGTTTAGTGCCGCGTCCCCCTAGACGCGACGGCTGCGGCCCCGCGGAGGCCGCGAGACCGGCGGGAAGAAGCCCTTCCTCCCGCCGGCAAAGGTAACGGTTTAGTACTCGCGCTCGTTCAGCGTGCCCCAGAGCTTCTTTGCCTCGCCCATGGTCCACGCGTTGATCTTCTCCTCGTCGAAGGCGACGAACTCGCGGTCCTTGTAGAGGACCTTGCCGTTGACGATGGTGGTGCGGCAGTTCTTGCCCATCATGCCGAAGAGCATGTGGCCGTCGATGTTCTCGTCCGAGAAGGGCGTGAACGGGTTGTAGTCCATGACGATGACGTCGGCAGCGGCGCCCGGGGCGAGCTTGCCGATCTCGCGGCCGAAGTACTTGGTGGCCATGGCGGGGTTGTTCTTGAAGAGCATGTCCATGTCCTCGCACCAGCCGACGTTGGGCATGGCCGCGTTGTGGCGCTGGATGATGAGGAAGACCTTGAGGGACTCGAGCATGTCGTGGGTGTAGGCGTCGGTGCCCATGCACACGGGGATGCCGCGGCGGAAGAACTCGAGCACGGGGGCGCACCCCACGGCGTTGCCCATGTTGGACTCGGGGTTGTTGACGAGCCAGGTGCCGGACTCCTTGATCATGTCCATCTCGGCGGGGGTCACGTGGATGCAGTGGCCGAGCATGGTGTCGGGCCCGAGCAGGTCGTGCTGGAGCAGGCGCTCGATGGGGCTGATGCCGCCGCGGTTCAGGCGGGAGTCCCACACGTCGTTCATGCCCTCGCAGACGTGGATGTGGAAGCCGGTAAGCCCGTCGTTGGCCTCGGCCATCATGTCCATCGTCTCGTCGGAGAGCGTGAAGGTGGCGTGGCCGCCGAACATGGCGGCGACCATGTGGTTGCCGTCCTTGCGGGCATCGGCCGCCCAGCGGGCGAAATCGGCGTTCTCTTTGATGGACTGGTCGCGCTTCTCGGTGCCGCGGCGGTCGGAGACCTCATAGCACAGGCAAGAGCGGATGCCGAGCTCCTCGGCGACGTCCTTGATGGCGAACAGAGAGCCGGGGATCTCGCCGAAGCTCGCGTGGTGGTCGAAGATGGTGGTCACGCCGTCGCGGAGCGAATCCAGGATCGTGGCGTACGCGGAGGCGCGGGTGCCGTCGAGCGTGAGGTTGTCGTCGATCTTCCACCACTGCTGCTCGAGGTTCTCGAGGAAGTTCGTGGGGTTGCAGCCCTTGATGGCCAGCCCGCGGGCGAGGCCGGAGTAGATGTGCGTGTGGCAGTTGACGAGGCCCGGCATGATCACGCCGCCGTGGGCGTCGACATAGGAGGCGCCGAC
>NZ_DAWEMK010000209.1:0-1694 GCF_052362415.1 Paratractidigestivibacter sp.
GCAGCAGCGCCTGGTCGAGCGACTCGGGGCGGTTGGTCGCGGCGAGCACGACGATGCCCTTCTGGTTATCGAAGCCGTCCATCTCGGAGAGCAGCTGGTTGAGCGTCTGCTCGCGCTCGTCGTTGGAGTTGATGGAGCCGTCGCGCTTCTTGCCCACGGCGTCGATCTCGTCAATGAAGATGATGCAGGGGGCCTTCTCCTTGGCCTGCTTGAAGAGGTCGCGCACCTTCGCGGCGCCGCGGCCGACGAACATCTCGACGAACTCGGAGCCCGCGATCTGGAAGAAGGGCACGCCCGCCTCGCCGGCGACCGCTTTGGCGAGCAGCGTCTTGCCGGTTCCCGGAGGGCCGACGAGGAGCGCGCCGCGCGGGCAGCGGGCGCCGATCTCGTTGTACTTCTCGGGCTTCTTGAGGAAGCTCACGATCTCCTCGAGGGACTCCTTGGCCTCGTCCTGGCCGGCGACGTCCTTGAAGGTGACGCCGGTCTCCTCGCCCTTGACCTCCTTGACGTTGGACTTGCCCAGGCCGCCGCCCATGCCGAAGCCGCCGCCGAAGTTCATCGAGGGGCCCTCGTCGCCCATGGCCTTCTTCATCCGGCGGTTGAGGTACCAGCCGAGAGCAAAGAAGATGATGATCGGCAAGCCGTAGGAGAGCAGCAGGTAGAGCCACATGTCGTTGGAGGTGTCGGCGATCTTGCCCACCATCTGGGCGCCGGAGTTCTCGAGCTTCTCGGTCAACCCCTCGCCCGAGCCGAAGATCACTGTGGAGTACTTCTGCTGAGAGTCGCCCTCGCCTGTGGTGAAGTAGAGGGTGGCGTCGCCCTGGGTCTTCTGGACCTGGGTGACCTCCTTCTTGTCGACCATGGTCAGGAAATCGCTGTAGCTCACCTCCTTGGTCTGCGAGTTCGAGAGCGCAGGGTACATCGTCTGGCTGACCGCGAGGTACACGACGATCGCGATCAGGATGTAGAGCAGCATCGACCGGCGACGCTTGTTCTCATCCATATTCATAAAGGGCCTTTCGTTGAGTCCGGAACATGCATACGTACATAGATACCCAGTTTAAGCGCGCGCACAAAAAAAGCCCCCGCGTTTGGGGTGCGGGGACGAAGTTGTAACGGGTGTCGTGCTACGAGCGCCGGCGAGAAGCCCGCGCGGGACCGTCCCGGCAAGCGAGGGCCTAAGCGCGGAAGAGCTGCCAGAAGGCGACGGCGCTGGAGGCGGCGACGTTGAGGGAGTCGACGCCATGCGACATCGGGATGATCACGCTGCGGTCGGCGGCCGCGAGCGCCGCGTCCGTGAGGCCGTAGCCCTCGCAGCCGAAGACCAGAGCGCGCCTGCCCGCGCCGGAAAGCGACGGGTCGTCGATTGCGACGGCGTCTTCGGCGAGCGCCATGCTGAGGATGGAGAACCCCTCGGAGCGCAACTCGTCGAAGGTGGCGCGGGGCCAGGCGCCCTCTGCGGCCCGCGCCCACGGAACCTTGAAGACCGTGCCCATGGAGACCCGCACCGCGCGGCGGCAGAGCGCGTCGGCGCAGCGCGGCGAGAGGACCACGGCGTCGGCACCGAGCGCGGCGGCGTTGCGGAACACGGCACCGACGTTCGTCACGTCGACGAGATCCTCGAGCACAGCGACGCTGCGCGCGCCCCGGACGACCTCGGCGACCGTGCGCTCTCGCGGACGGCGCATGGCGCA
>NZ_DAWEMK010000210.1:0-1686 GCF_052362415.1 Paratractidigestivibacter sp.
CCCTTGGGGTCTTGGCAGACGTGCTCGTGGACCTCTCCGAGGCGGTCGGCCCACACGAGGCGGTAGCCCTGCTTGAGCGCGAAGGTCGTGGTGATGTCGACGCTGTCCTCGCCGTTGAGCTCGTCGGTATGGGTGAGGGCGAGCAGCTCCTCGGGGCCGATTGTCGATACGTAGGCGTCTTGCCACGTGTATACGTCAATTCGCACCTAGAGCCACCTCTCCTCCCATTCGAGCGTCGCGGTGCCGCCGCTCGTCTTGATCTGCTGCACGCCGTCGAGCGAGAAGAAGTCGCTCGCGACGGTCACGGGCCAGTCCGCGCCGTTGACTGTGCAGCGCTCGGCGCGCATGTCCAGCACGACGGTCTGTGCGCCCGTGAACGACGCCTCGACGCGGACGAACTGCCCGGTCGATACGTTGGTGATTGTCCAGCTCGAGCCTGCCGGGGGCTTGCACGTGACCGTAGGGTAGGCCCTGTAGTTGCCCCCGGCGGCGACGGCGCGCTGGGATGCCGACACCTGCTCGGAGCGCCGCTGCCCGTAGGCGGCGGGGTCTGCACAGTAGAACCCGAGCGTGAGATTCGGCATGTGCGCGTTGCGCCCCTGCTCCGCCCCTCCCCTGTAGCGCGCGAGCATGTAGCGCTCGGGGGCGTCGTCGAGCACGAGGGCCTTCTCGCCGCCGGACAGCGCCGAGGCGAGCACGGCCCTTGCCTCGGCGACCTCGTCGAGGGAGCCGCCGACGATGTTGCAGTCGACCGCTATCTCGACGGGCTCGAGGCCCGTGGCGCGAACGTGTGTGCCGTCCATGCCGGGGACCTCGGTCTCATCGAGCCGCACCTTGGGGACAATCGGTCTCGTGACCTTGGTCACCAGCAGGTACGGCGTTAGGTCGATTCCGCCGAATATCATGCGAACCCCCTTGCGGCGAGCGTGTGCCTGCCGCGCATCGCGATGGCGGAGGAGACGCGCTCCGAGTCGATGTACAGGTTTCCGTCCTTGTCCCTGATCTGCTCGAGGACGGACAGGATGCCGGCGAGGGCGTCGTCGGAATCCTCCTCGGGACGCGCCGGAGTGTAGACAGCGGACGGCGCGACGGTCAGGCCCGTCGAGAGCATCCCCTGCGCGGTGTCCATGGCGCCGCTGATGGCGGAGACCACGGTGCCGGTGCTGGAGCCGATGCCCTGCGCCCAGCCCTGCATGAGGGCCTTGCCCGAGAAGGTCGTGTAGCCGTGCCCGGAGAAGGGGCCGACCTTTGCCGGCGAGAACGGGAAGAAGGAGCGGATTCTGGAGACTGCACCGGAGACCGCCGAGGTCACCGAGCCGATAGCGGACATGATGCCGTCCTTCAGGCCGTTGAGTATCGACTTGCCGGAGTTGAAGAGCCAGTTGCGCGCGCCCGAGAAGAATCCGGTGATCTTGCCCTTGATGCTCGTGACGGTCCTGTAGACGGAGTTGATTCCGTTGGACGCCGCGCTCTTGATGCCCTCCCAGATGGACGAGCAGGCGCTCTTGATGCTCCCCCACATGCTCGACCACGTGGAGCTGATGCTGTTGAGCACGGAGCTGATCACGCCGCTGACCTGATTTATCGCAGAGTTGACGGCGAACTTGATGCGTCCCCAGACCACCTCGGCGAAATCACGGACGGTGTCCCACACGCTTGACCAAATCGAGCTGATTCCATCGAGCG
>NZ_DAWEMK010000211.1:0-1191 GCF_052362415.1 Paratractidigestivibacter sp.
AGTCCTCGACGAAGTCGACGATGGTGCCGGTGAGCACGACGGGCGCGGAGTCGGGGGCGTGCAGACCGCCCGCGCGGTACTCGATCACGATGCCCGGCTGCTTCAGTCGCTTGCCGGGGTTGACGAGACACTCCCACACGTGGCCCATTGCGTCGATGTCCTCGCGGCGCTTGAGCAGCAGCGTCTCGCAGACGCCGCCGGTGCCGCGCTTCTTTCCCACGAGGCGCGCGGGCAGCACGCGGGTCTTGTTCGCGACGACGAGGTCGCCGGGCTCGAGGTAGTCGATGATGTCGGTGAAGGTCTTGTGCTCCACATGGCCGTCCTCGCGGTCGAGGACGAGCAGGCGGCAAGAGTCGCGGGGCTCGGCGGGGGCCTGGGCGATGAGCTCGTCAGGGAGCGGGTAATCGAAGTCGTCGGTGCGCATGGTCTGCCTTTCCACGGAATAAACCGCAGAACAGTCTAGCCCTAGCGCCGCCGCGCTCCAAATCAGCGGGGATTTAGGCCGAGCTCGCGCGCAGCGTGCCCGCTACCCCCGCTCGGCGGCGAGGGCGAGTTTGGCAGCCGCCTTCGCGCGCTTGCGCTCGTCGCGGGCCTCGTGCCGCTCGATTGCGGCCTCCGCCGAGCTGAACCGGCAGCCGCAATAGTTCTGCCGGTACATCCCGAGCTCGCGCGACTCCCGGGTCGCCTCGGGGTAGAACGGCCGGAAGTCCTGCCACACGGGCTCGAGGCCGTGCTTGGCGGCCGTCGCCCGAAGGAGCTCGCCGCAATCGTCGAAGAGCTGGTAGGGAGAGACCGCGAGCGTGGTCGAGACGTGCTCGAACCCCAGCTCAGCGGCCACGCGGCACGCCTCGTCGAGGCGGATCGCGTAGCACGCGCGGCAGCGGGCGCGCCGGTCGAAGCCATGGGGCGCGGCGGCGCGCTCCCACAGGTCGCGATCGTCGCCCGCAACGACGACGTCCACATGCGCGGCGTCGGCCGCCCAGGCTTGAAGCGTGCACAGGCGCAGGTCGTGCTCGGCCACGGGCTGGATGTTCGGGTTCGTCCAGATGATCGTGGGCTCGAAGCCCTGCTCGCGCAGGATGCGAAGGGGCTCGAGCGAGCAAGGCCCGCAGCACGCGTGCAGGGCGAGGGGGACGCGCCCTTCTTGCCGTGCGCGCGAGGTGTCGTGTGCGTCGCGGCTCATGCGGCTAC
>NZ_DAWEMK010000211.1:1243-1659 GCF_052362415.1 Paratractidigestivibacter sp.
GCGTCCTCGCCGGGGCCGAACGCCTCGAGGATGCGCCGCGCCGAGCGCGTCATCTCGCGCGAGAACCCCGAGTTCCATTTGCGCGCGCAGAACGCGCCGAGCCACTCCTCGAAACCCCGGTCGGCGTCCGCGGTCTGCCCCTCTTTGGTGGCAAGGAGCGCTCGCAACTCGTCTTCGGGCAGGTCACGGTACTCATTCTCGAACACAATGCCCTCGAGCGGGAAGCGGCCGGGCTTGCGGCGGCGCAGCTGCGCGGGCGCCGGGTGGCCGATGACGAGCACGCTCACCGGCACGACCCAACGCGGGCAGCCGAGGATGCGGGCCTGCTCCTCGCAGTTCTCGAGGATGTCGCCGATGTAGCAGGAGCCGAGGTCGAGCGAGTGGGCCGCCACGACGGCATTCTGCGCAGCGATCAT
>NZ_DAWEMK010000212.1:0-1598 GCF_052362415.1 Paratractidigestivibacter sp.
GCGGGCGGGGGTGAGGGCCTCGGCGTCGACGCCCCACTTGTTGGCGAGCCACCTGCCGTAGAACAGGTAACCGCAGACCAGCACGGCCGCGGCAACGAGCATCAGTACGATTCCGTTCATTCCTTACTTTCCTTCCTGTTTGGAATCTCGAATCGAAAAGGCCGCCTGGCGTATACCAAGCGGCCCCACACATCGCTTATTGCAAAGCCGCCCATTATCTTTCGGGTCGGCTCCTAACCAACCCGCGCTAAATTACGATCGCGATAATGGATAGCTCTGCGGTGAACATGTTTGATCGAAATCCCGTCTCCATGGCGCCTTTGCGCCTCCTATGGACGACTGTCATAGTGGACCCGTCAACTTCACCGGACGTCCAAAAGAAACTTTCTCTAACACGCTAGAAACAAAAAATAGGCCGCTTGGCGAAAATTACCGCTCGTTCGCCGACATGTGTGACTGAACTTGAAGGAAATAGGCAGGTGGAGGGCTCACAGAGGCGCGCCCTCGCCCGCCCAGGTCCCAAGCGCGGGGCGGAAGCTTGCGGCGGTACAATCGCGGGTATCCAAACATCCCCGCGAAAGGACCCCCATGAACGATTTCACCTATCACGTGCCCACCAAGTTCGTGTTCGGGCGCGGCGTCGTCGACGAGGTCGGCAACGAGCTCGCGGCGGCGGGTCACTCCTGCGCGCTCGTCGTCTACGGCCAGGGCTCCGTCGTCCGCGCCGGCACGCTCGACCGCGTGCTCACCTCGCTCGACCGCGCAGGCGTCCGCCACGCCCAGCTCGGCGGGGTGCGCCCGAACCCCGAGGTCGGCCTCGTGCGCGATGGCATCGCGGCCGCCCGCGCCGACGGAGTCGATGTGATTCTCGCCGTCGGCGGCGGCTCGGTCATCGACACCGCCAAGGCCATAGCCGTCGGCGTCCCCTACGAGGGCGACGTCTGGGACCTCTTTATGAAGAAGGCCGCGGTCGACGAGGACCATAAGCTCCCGGTCGCCTGCGTCCTCACCATCCCTGCGGCGGGCTCGGAGGCCTCCGCGAGCTGCGTGATCTCCAACGACGAGCTCAGCCTGAAGCGCGGCCTCTCCAGCGAGTCGCACCGTCCCGAGCTCGCCGTCATGGACCCCGAGCTCACCTTCACCCTCCCCGCCTACCAGACGGCCGCCGGCGTGACCGACATGTGCGCGCACATCATGGAGCGCTTCTTCGGCTCGACGGGCCCCGTCCCCGTGACGGACGAGATCGCGTGCGGGCTCATCCGCAGCCTGATGGAGTGCGCGCCCGCCGCGATCGAGAACCCCGAGGACTACGACGCCCGCGCGAGCATCATGTGGGCAGGCACGCAGGCGCACAACGACCTGTGCGGGCTCGGGCGCAACGCGAAGCCGGGCGGCCGCGCCGGCGGCTGGGAGAGCCACGCGCTCGAGCACGAGCTGTCCGCCCACGACCCGAGCATCACGCACGGCGCGGGCCTCGCGGTCGTCATGCCCGCGTGGATGCGCTACGTCTGGCGCTCGAACCCCGAGCGCTGGCTCACCTTCGGCAAGCTCGTCTTCGACATCGAGCCCGTCGACGTCGTCGAGGACTGCATCGACGC
>NZ_DAWEMK010000213.1:0-1542 GCF_052362415.1 Paratractidigestivibacter sp.
AGGTCGACACGCGCGCGGTCATCGAGTCGGCGCTCGCGCACGGCAAGCGGGTCGCGGCGCCGCGCGTCGACGCCCAGGCCCACACGATGGCGTTCTACGAGATCTTCGGTCTGGGCGACCTGGCCGAGGGGTACAAGGGCATCCTCGAGCCGAGGCCGGGCATCGGGGCGGCGCTTACGACCGAGGACCTCGTGGGCTCGGTGTGCCTCGTGCCGGGGCTCGTCTTCGACGCCGAGGGACACCGCATCGGCTACGGCGGCGGGTATTACGACAGGTTCTTGCAGTTCTACCCCGGCGACAAGGTCGCGCTCGCCCGCAGCATGATGATGAGCGGAAACCCCTTGCCTGCGGAGTCCTGCGACGTGCCCGTCGACTTCATCGTCACCGAGTCGGGCGTGTGGAGCTGCCGGTGACTCGGTAGTATTGAAATTGACAATGGGCGCGCACCTCCGAGTTGCTGCGGAGATGCGCGCCCATTTTTGTGCCAATCGGCGCGAACTTATTGGCGGCGCTGTGTGTCGTGGGCGCGCAAGGGTGTCCCAGAAAGCTGCACGCAATGACTGTCACCCAGTGTTGGTGGGGCTAGAGATCGAGCTTCTCGGCGAGGTCGAGGATGGCCTTACGGTAGCCTTGGATGCCCATGCCTGTGATGGTCTCGAAGCAGGCCTGGCGGATGTAGCTCACCTGGCGGAAGTCCTCGCGCCCGTCGACCTTCGAGATGTGGACCTCGACGATGGGCAGCTGGACGGCCTTGGCGGCGTCGAGGATGGCGATCGAGGTGTGCGTGTAGGCGCCCGGGTTGATGACGATCCCGTCATACTTGCCGTAGGCGTCCTGGATGGCGTCGACGAGGTCGCCCTCATGGTTCGACTGGTAGCAGGCGCAGCGGTCGAAGCCGGCTTCGGCGGCGGCGTCCTGGCAGAGCTGGAGGAGGTCCGAGAAGTTGTCGGTGCCGTAGATCCCCGGCTCGCGGATGCCGAGCATGTTGATGTTGGGCCCGTTGAGCACGAGGACCGACGTGGGCTCGGGTTCGGGGTAGTCGTCGCCCTTCTCGTCGAGCATCGAGACGAGGCTCTGGACCTCGGCGAGGTCGTCTTCCGACTCGTCCTCGGCCTTCGGCGCCGCCTCTGGCTCAGCACCCTTTTCTGCCTCGGGCTTCTGGTTGACGATGACGTCCATGCGGGAGGGGCCGTCCGCGCCGAAGCCCTTCTCCCTTGACTCGACGCCGGTGAGGTCCGCGATGGCGTCGTGGACGTCCTCGACCTTGCCCGGCCCGAAAACGACCTCGATGCCGCCCTTGCCGCGCTGCACGATGCCGAGGACGCCCCTCGTCGCGGTGAGCAGGTCGGTGTCGACGAGGGAGGGATCCGAGGTGCGGATCCTCAGGCGGGTCATGCAGATGTCGTTGCCCGTCACGTTCGCCTTCCCGCCGACCGCGGCGAGAACTTCCTTTGCGATGTCGAGCGCTTTGCTCACGTGATATCAAATCCTTACTTGTTTCGTCGATGGAACGTTCGGCGTGTTCGCCGACACCTGTTGAGC
>NZ_DAWEMK010000214.1:0-1540 GCF_052362415.1 Paratractidigestivibacter sp.
GAATTTGTGAGTATCGCCTACGATTATGCCGAACGTATAAAGGAAGAGTCTATTGTCGATGCTCCCAAGGTGGCTACCGAAGCCTAGCTGACCTCGACATTCGGAAAAATTGCCACCCCTGTAAAAAGCTCTGCCGCAGCGATGGGAAACGCATCTTCTGGGCATTCCGTCGTCTCCAGCCAGCGCTGGACTGCTGCTGTCGCCTGCGCGTTGGCGAGCGGGGCGTGGGGACCGTCCGGCGACCAGCGGTGACGGGCGAGCCCTGCCGCGTGCGTGGGCCTCCATCGGCGTAGACCCATGACCCGCATGGCATCGGAGAAGTCCACCATGGCGTCCAGGACCTTACCGTCCGGCACGTTCAGCCTAGCGGCTCTCTTGAACCCGAGGTCGAAGGGGGAGCGTTGTACAAGGCATATGGGGCCGAGTGGAAGTGGATCAAAAGAGCGTTACTTGACGTTTCATGCATAATGCCAACCGCCCCGCGACATCACGTTCGCAGCGCGCAGGGGCCGGAGAATCTTCGCTATGAGAGTTGACGTCTAATACCTTGCATCGTATAGTGTGTATAGCATAGTATATGACGAGAGGAGGTGTGCGGATGGAGGCACAGATGAAGCGCGGCTTCCTGGAGGCCTGCGTGCTCGCGGCCATCTCCGGCGAGGAGTCCTACGGCTACCAGATCGTGAAGGACGTACCGGCGAGCATGGGGCTCACGGAGTCGACGCTCTACCCGCTACTCAAGCGCCTGGAGAAGGCCGGGTGCATCACGGCGCGCTCTGCCGAGCACAACGGGCGACTGCGCCGGTACTACCGCATCACGGACGACGGGCGAGCGCGCATCGAGGAGTTCCTGGCCGAGTGGCCGTCCGTACGGGAGATTTACGCATACGTTGAGGGGGCGCACCATGACGCGCGATGAGTTTCTGGGCCGGTTGGGCGAGCTGCTCGCCTGCCTGCCGGCCGAGCAGGTGGAGGAGACCAAGGCGTTCTATGCGGAGGCCATCGCCGACCGCATGGAGGACGGTATGAGCGAGGAGGAGGCCGTGGCCGCCATGGGCACGCCCGGCGAGGTTGCCGAGGCCACGCTCGACGACCTGCCCGCCGTGCCGCGCGCGATCGCGAGGACGCGCCGGCGCAGCACCGCGCTGCTGTGGGTGCTGACCATCGTGGGCTCCCCGGTGTGGGTGCCGCTGCTCGCCGCCTTCGCCGCCGTGGCCGTCACGGTCTATATCTGCATCTGGGTGCTGGCGCTCTGCGTGTGGATCGTCGCGGCGGCACTCGGGGGCGTGGGCGTAGTTGAGCTCCTGCTTGCCGTAAGCGGCGTCACCATCGGCCACTTCCCGTACGCCCTCGTCTCGGCGGGCGTGGGGCTCGGCCTCGTCGGCGTGGCGCTCTTCGTTGGTGCTGGCGCTTGGGCCGCCTCAAAACAAATTGCGCGCCTCTCGGCGCTCTGGGCGAGGAAGGCCGCCTCGCCCTTCTGGAAGGGTAAGGGCGAGAAGGGCGGCGCTGCCGCGCATCTTGCGGCGTAGAAAGGAGTGAG
>NZ_DAWEMK010000215.1:0-1525 GCF_052362415.1 Paratractidigestivibacter sp.
CGCTCCGCCTGGCGGAGACGCAGAACGCCGACCTACAGGGCCTCCTCTCCGACTGCGAGGAGTGCAGGGCCAGGGCCGAGGCCGAGGCCGTGGCCTCCGCCGCCCCTGCGTCGCATTTCGTGCAGTTCGACCACAACAGCTCCCATGTGGGCGGCGCCGAGGCCGAGCGCCTGAGGGCCTTCGCCCGGAGTGTCCGCGGCGAGAGGCTCGCCCTCGTGGCCGAGGCCAGCACGCCGGGCGGCGAGGACTACAACGTCCGCCTCTCCGAGCGCCGCCTCCGCCGCGTGGTCGAGATCCTCGTCGGCGAGGGACTCTCCGCCGGCGACCTGCGGCCCGCGACCGCCATCGGGGCGAGGAACGGCAAGCCGTCGGCAGAGGGCCGCAGAGTGACCATCACCGTGGTCAAAGAGTAAGAAGTAACGCAATAACAACACGAACGCCCGCGCCCCGGCAGCGTTCCCTCCCCGCGCGGAGGGTCAAGGAGGGGCCAAAGACTTATGAAACGGATAAAACTCATTCCGCTCGCCGTCACCATGCTGTTGGCGGCACCCGCGTTCCTCACCTCATGCCAGGAGGACGCGCCAGAGATCAACTACACGATGAGCGTGTCGGTGACCAACGACTTCACCAAGGTGGTGGAGGCCATCGACAGGGGCTCCCTCAAGAACGAGGAGGCCATCGCTAAACTCGCGGCCGCCATCGACAGGATGAACTCCGACCAGCAGGCCAAGCTCCAGGCCATCCGCGATGTCCTCAGCTCGGTCAACACCACACTCGAGACCAAGCTCGTCGCCATCGAGGCGGCGCTCAAGGCGCAGACCCTCTCGATGGAGGGGAAGCTGGATCTGATCAGGGGCGTCCTCGCCGACCAGAAGGCCACCCTCGACACCAGGCTGGCGGCCATCGAGGCCGCGATGAGGGCGCAGACGCTGTCGCTGGAGGGCAAGCTGGACCTGCTCACCGCCGCGGTCGACAACCAGACCCTCAAGCAGGAGGAGCTGGCGGAGAATCTTGTCACCGCCATCGACAACCTCGGCGAGGGCCTTGGGGGGAAGCTGGACCAGATCAAGGGCGTCCTCGACGACCAGAACACCACCCTCAAGACCAAGCTGGCGGCCATCGAGGCCGCTATCAAGGCGCAGACGCTGTCGCTGGAGGGCAAGCTTGACCTCCTGGAGGCTGCCGTCAAGGCCCTGCCGGACTACAGCTCACGGCTCGAAGCCATCAGCACGGCCATCGCCAACCTGCCTGACTACGGCGACAAGCTCTCCGCCATCGAGGCCGCCGTCAAGGGAATGCCTGACTACGGCGAGAAGCTCTCCGCCATCGTGGCGTCCCTCGACGCGATCAAGGACCAGGCCGAGGCTCTCGGCACCGGCCAGACCTCCATCGCCTCGGAGATAGCCGGCGTGACCGACGCCATCAACGACCTCGTCGCCGAAGTGAACAGCGGCAACACCAGCGCCGCCGCGGCCCTCGCGCAGATCATCCAGAAGCTCGAGGAGCTCAAGGGCAGCATCGGCGG
>NZ_DAWEMK010000216.1:0-1518 GCF_052362415.1 Paratractidigestivibacter sp.
TGCTGGAGGACAGCGCCGCCGCCTGGCAGAAGGCCGCCGACGCCACGGTCGCCGACGACCTGTACTGGCGCCTCTCTGCCACGGTCCCGGCGGGCCTTACCGCCTACGACACCTATACGGTGCGGTTCGTCGACACCATGAGCGCGGGGCTCGATCCCTCCAAGGTCGCCACGAGCGTGCGCGTGTACGTGGCGGCGGGCGCGGACGGCGGCTTCGACGCCGTCTCGGCCGGCAAGGACGGGCGCGCCGGCACCGAGCCCGCGAAGGGCTGGACCGACATCACGGCCCAGTGCGCCACCAAGGTAGCGGCCGACGGAACCTTCACCGTGCGCACCGGCGACCTGATCGCCGCGCTCGGCGGGGCCGACGCCTTTTCCGCGGGCGCCCGCGTGGTCGCCGTGTACAACGCGCCGCTCAACAGCGCATGCAACCACGGCATCGCGAAGGGCAACCCCAACGAGGTCTACCTACGCTACCCGCGCTCTCCCTTTGCCGACCAGTCCGGCGACGCCGGCTTCACCCGCACGCCGAGCGACGACGCGTGCGCCTACACCTGGGATCTCGCGCTTACCAAGCGCGGCAGCGACGGCGACAAGCCGCTTGCCGGGGCGGTCCTGAGCATCGCCGACGACCGCGGTCGCACACTGGCGGCCGACGGCACGTGGGATGCGGAGGGCAAGGCCACCGTCACCACGGGCGAGGACGGCCGCGTGACCGTCTCGGGCGTGGACTCGGGCAAGCTGGAGGTCCGCGAGCTCAAGGCGCCCAAGGGCTACACCGCCTTCGAGGGCACGCGCTCTGTGACGGTCAAGGCCGAGGGTCTGGACGTCGACCAGGTGGCCGCCGCCAAGCCCAAACTCACCATCACGGCCGAGTCGCCCCTGCGCGCCGACAGCGCGGACGGGTCGACGGGCAGCCTGGAGGCGTCGCTCATCAACACGCCCACCGGCACACCCCCTAGCATTACCACCGGAGGCTTTATGCCCTCGACTGGCGATATGGCAATGTACGCCGCGGCCGCCGCAGCGGTCGCCGGAGCCGCGCTCATCGTGGTCGCGCTCCTGGTCAAGCGGGGGGGTGGCAGCCATAAAGAGTAGCTGGCAGCCCCACAGAGAGCGGGGCGAGACGTAGCGAAGTAGATGCTAAGACACAGACAGATGATGACCGATCGAATGAGAACTAACCGGAAAACGGAGGAAAAGAAGATGAGCATGAACAAGAACATCGCACGCCTGGCAGTAACGGCAGGCCTCACAGCAGCGCTGAGCTTCGGCGGAGTCATGGCGCCGGTCACGATGGCGTTTGCTGAGGGTAGGCCGACGGTGGCCGAGAACGGCAGCGTGACGATTAAGGAGGATACCTACAAGGATACGACCTTTAAGGGAATCAAGATTTTCTCGGCAAAGGTCACGCAGGCCAAGGAAGGAGAAGCCTGGTCTGGCGACAAGACGCTCTCCGACATTGAATGGGCAAATGAGTCCGTGAAGAACGCAGTGACTGCAGCTTATGGTGCTGGTG
>NZ_DAWEMK010000217.1:0-778 GCF_052362415.1 Paratractidigestivibacter sp.
TCGGCCTTGCCGCCGATGCCCAGCGGGTGGATCTCCAGCTTCGGCTTGGCGATGGTGCCGATGGACGGGGAAACCTCGAGCATGTGGGAGCCCATGTCGAGCTCGTCACCCTCGGTGAAGTTGTAGGAGTAGTCCTCCATGAGGGAGGCGCCACCCTCAAGGCCGTAGCCCATGACGGCACCGATGCGCACGAGGACGGCGGTCTTCCAGTCGCCTTCAGCGGAGAAGCCCCAGCCGTACTCGGACGGGAAGCGCTGCGGGCCAACGCCCGGCAGCTGCGGCAGAGCGCCGAGGTCCTCGAAGTTGTCGACGCCGGCGGTGCAGCCGTTGGCGCGCATCATGTTGACCATCGCGGCCTCTTCCTTGGCGGCGATGAACAGGGAGTCGTACTTGGCGTCCAGCAGAGCCGGGTCGACGTCGTACTTGGCCTTGTAGTCCTCGATGATCTCCTTGACCTGGTCGTCCTTGACGGCGTCGTACGCAGCGACGAGCTCGTTGACGGCCCAAGTGTTGATGGAGGCGCCGAACACGCGCTCAGCCTCGGTCTTGTCGCCCTCGGTGACGGCGACGTTACGCATGTTGTCGCCCCAGCGCATGACCTTCATGTTGTTGGAGGCATCCCAGCCGGCGCAGGCGCGGGCCCAGGTGCCGAGCTTCTCGGCGACCTCGGGATCGGTGTAGTGACCGACGACAACCTTGCGCTTGATGCCGAGGCGGGAGACGATGTAACCGAACTCACGGTCGCCGTGGGCGGCCTGGTTCAGGTTCATGAAGTCCA
>NZ_DAWEMK010000217.1:788-1513 GCF_052362415.1 Paratractidigestivibacter sp.
GGGCTTGAGGACGATCTTGGCCGGAATCTTGCCGGTGTTGTTCAGGTAGTCGACCATTTCAGCGGAGTGAATGGCGACCTGGCGCAGGGCTTCTTCGCCGTACAGGTCCTGCGAACCAACGCCGAACCAGATTTCCTTGCCCTCGAAGGGGTTTTCCATAACCATAGGGTTACTTCCTTTACTTCTTTGTTTATGGGGGTTTGTTTAAGTTTCATTCGCCGACCGAGGCTCCCCTCAGTCAGCTATCGCTGACAGCTCCCCTCAGAGAGGGGAGCCAAGACACCACCGTGCTGGCGGAGTCAGCGCTGATTTGATGTGTGTGTCCGCAAGGCGCGGAAGGCGAAGGCGTACGAAGGTACGTCGGGCCTTCCGTAACGCGGCGGACACTCCATCAAATCAGTGCTGACCGTAGACGTTCTGGTAGCGGTCGTTGAGCTTATCGATGTCGGCCTGGTCGATCTCGATGATGTCACCGAGCTGACGGGCGGCCCACATGGTGTGAGCGACTTCCTCGGTCATGGCAGCGGCCTTGACGGCGCCTTCAGCATCCTTGCCGATGGTGAAGGGGCCATGGTTCTGCATGAGGACGGCCGGGGACTTCGGGTACTTCTTGAGGGTCTCGACGACACCCTTGCCGATCGCCTCGGAGCCGATCAGACGGAACGGGCCGACCGGCACCGGGCCGCCGAACTCGTCACCCATCATCGTCAGGCCGCACGGGATGT
>NZ_DAWEMK010000218.1:0-1330 GCF_052362415.1 Paratractidigestivibacter sp.
GCAGTGGCGGGCCAGAGGCCCGCCCTCCAGGTAACATTTGCAATCGCCAGAGAACAAAGAGACTTGGAGGAACGGGCATGGCCCAGATCAATGTTACCCTCGACCAGGACGAGATTCTACGGCTCCTCGCGGACTCCTCGGGGGACGCCTTCCGGCAGGTGCTCGCCGCGGCCCTCAACGCCGTGATGCGCGCGGAGTCCGACGAGCAGCTCGGGGCGGGGCGCTACGAGAGGAGCGAGTCGCGCACCGACAGCCGCAACGGCACCCGCGCGAGGCGGCTCACGACCAGGGTCGGGACCATCGAGCTCGAGGTCCCCAGGCACCGCAACGCCCCGTTCGAGACGATGGTCTTCGAGAGCTACAGGAGGAGCGAGGCCGCCCTCGTGGCCACGATGGCCGAGATGGTGGTGGGCGGCGTCTCCACCGCCAAGGTCGGCAGGGTCATGCGGGAGATCTGCGGCAGGGAGTTCTCGAAGCAGTCGGTGTCCGCCGCCTGCGCCACGCTCGACTCGGCGGTCGAGGGCTTCAGGACGCGCCCGCTCGAGCCGGGCGCCTACCCCTTCGCGATGCTGGACGCGACCTACCTGAAGGTCCGCGGCGGCCACAGGGTGAGGGCCCGGGCGATGCTCGTGGCCATCGGCCTCGACCGCTCCGGCCGGAAGGAGGTGCTCGGGCTCGGGCTCGCCGACGCCGAGACGCGGTCGAGCTGGTCCGCGTTCATGCGCTCGCTGAGGGACCGCGGCCTGCGGGGGATGGCCGTGGTCACCTCCGACGCGCACGAGGGGCTCGTGGCGGCCCTCCACGACGTGTGGCCGGACGCCGCCTGGCAGAGGTGCCAGGCCCACTTCTCCCGCAACGTCTCCGACGCCGCCCCGAAGCGCCTGAGGGCCGGCCTGCGGTCGGAGATGACCGAGATGTTCAACTGCCGCACGCTCGCGGAGGCGGAGGCGAGGCGCGACCGGATCCTCGCCGACTACGCCGAGGAGGCCCCGCAGGCGTGCGAGCGCCTCGACGCCGGCTTCGACGACGCGATGACCGCGATGCGCCTGCCGGAGCAGATGCGCAGGTGCGCGAGGACCTCGAACTACCTCGAGCGGCTCAACAAGGAGATCAAGCGCAGGTCCAACGTCGTGGGCGTCTTCCCCAGCGACGGCTCGGCGGTCAGGCTCGTGGGCGCCCTGCTCATGGAGGAGAACGACCGGTGGGCCGCGATGTCCAAGGCCTACTACTCGACCGGCGTGGCGGAGCTCGAGGGGAGGATGGCGGAGCTCGCCGGGATAGCCAGGGAGCAGGCGAGGCTCATGTCGGCCGCGGGCTAGCCGGCGGAGGA
>NZ_DAWEMK010000219.1:0-1232 GCF_052362415.1 Paratractidigestivibacter sp.
AAAATGCGCGATCTCGGCGCTCCTCCTCTTGCCCGGCGCGTCCCCTTCTCACCTGTTTAGGAGCCGACGCTCCGCCGCTGACCGGCAGGATGACGGGAAGGGACGGTCCCTTCCCGTCGTTTCCCTGCGCGGTACAAGAAAACGACGAAAGGGGACCGTCCCTTCCCGTCGTTTCGCGCAAGGGCGAGCGGGCTGCCGAGGGGGGTGTTCCTATAGTTCAGTCAAGTGATTTTTCGCGGCGGGCAGGCGCCTGTGGCGCACGCTAACGCCGGGCCCTTGGCGGCGCCCCTTCCCCGACTATCCAGCCGCGGCCGGCTAGGCCGCGTACGGGACCTTGTCCCGCATGATCGCGTAGATCACCTTCATCCTCTTGCGGGCGGTGGCCTTGAGCGCCTCTCCGTGGCACATCCCCCTGCCCCTGCACGAGCGGTAGTACTCGCCGAAGCGGCCGCCGGAGCGCGCGAGCGAGTTGCAGGAGAAGATCAGCAGGTTCTTCAGCCTCCTGTTGCCCTGCCTGGACGCCGTCACCGAGGATACCGACGTGCCCGACCTCCTGTTGCGCGGCGCCACGCCGCAGTAGGAGGCGAGGCGGCCGTGGTCGGGGAAGTCCTCGATGCGAATCGCTATGACGAGCTCCGAGGCCGTCCTCGGCCCTATGCCCGGCACGGTCAGCAGGCACCCGTAGGTGCCGTCCTCCCGCAGCAGCGCCGCGATCTCGCCGTCGAGGCGGCGCGCCTCCGCGCTCGCCTCGCGGATCCTCCTCGCGAGCACCTCGACCTGCGGGTTCTCGGCCGCGACCATGTACTCGGACGGCCTGGTGGAGGACTCGGCGGCGGCCCAGGCGGCGTCGAAGGCGGCGCGGTCGCCGCCGCGGGTGGCGGCGCCGAGCGCCCTCTTGCCGGCGTCGAGGATCCCCCAGGGGCCGCCGAGGGCCTCCAGGGCCGCCAGCCAGCGGTCGTCGGAGAGGTCGGCGAGCGCCTCGAAGGCCGGGCAGGACTCCAGCAGCACGCTGCGCAGGCGGTTCTTGTCGCGGGCGGCGCAGGTGACCATGTGGTCCCTCTGGGAGGCGAGCGACCTCGCCGCCTCCAGCCTCCCGTCGGGCTCCGGGGCCGGCAACAGGGCGTCGGGGATGCCGAGCGCGGTCTTGGCGATGACCGCCGCGTCGCGCTCGTCGGTCTTGGCCTCGCCCGCGAAGAGCCTGGCGGCGCCGTGGGCGGCGGAGCCGGGCAGGT
>NZ_DAWEMK010000220.1:0-1199 GCF_052362415.1 Paratractidigestivibacter sp.
CGGAACGACAGGGAGCGGCAGAGGTGCTACAGCGCCAAGAGCCGCGCCAAAAAAGTTCCAAAATAGCCACCCTAAAAGCCACACCTGCATCTACCTGCGGAAACATCAGAAGGGAACACAAGATGTACACATACAAAGAAGCGAGCGCCCCCAGCTACCAACTTGTGAGCACTCGCCGAAACAGCCCCAGACACGAGGCTCAGACCATCATAGCACCCAAGGCATACCGACCGACCGTCCGCGAGCAGCTCGACTCCGATGCGTTCAGGGCGGGGGCCATGGTCGGCTTCATCGCCGCCGCGGTCCTGTTCGCGGCGGTCCTGACCGTCTTCGTCCTCCCGACGATGGACGGCGCGGTCCAGGCCGCCAAGGCCGCATGCGCTGCGGGGGCCGTCAATGCGTAACGACGAGAGGTACCGCCAGAAGCCGATGAGCAGCCAGCTCGAGATATTCGGCCTCGGCGCGGACGGCGAGCAGGACATGGCGGACGCGCGCGCTTGGATTGGCGAGCACCCGCGGGCGTGGGACTTCATGGTCGAGCAGGCCACCCGCCTCAACCGCAAGGGCTACGTCTCGATCAACTACCTCATCCACATGGTGCGCAACGAGCTGCACGTCGGCGTGAAGAACGGCCTCGCGCCGAGCCTCGCCCGCATCATGGAGGCGCGATACCCGCACCTGAGGCACGCGTTCAACAAGCACCGCTCCAAGAGCGACGGTTTCGTCGATGAGTAGGAGCAGGAGGACCGCCAAGGACGCGGGCACGAGGTTCGAGCGACTGGTCGCCGACTACCTCGCCGGGAGGCTGGGGGCCGACATCGACAGGCAGGTCAAGACCGGCTCCAGGGACACGGGCGACATCCGCGGCGTGTCGGTGGCCGGGCGGGGCATCGCGATCGAGTGCAAGGACTACCAGGGGAGGCACGAGCTGCCCAAGTGGCTGCGCGAGGCGGAAACCGAGCGCAGGAACCGCGGGGCCGACTACGGCGTGGTCGTCTGGAAGCGCCGCGGGACCGCCATCCCCGGCGAGCAGTTCGTGACCATGACATTGGAGACGTTCGCGGCGATGCTCGCGGGCGCAGGCAGGGAGGAATAGCAATGGAGAGCACAAACATACCGGTGGAGATCGAGGCCAAGTTCAAGCAGGCCACCGTTAAGGGCGGCGTCGCCGTCCTGCAGTTCGAGGTCGACACGGAGGA
>NZ_DAWEMK010000221.1:0-1186 GCF_052362415.1 Paratractidigestivibacter sp.
AGACGACCTCGCAGCAGCGCGGCGGCGCCTCCGACCAGGCCGGCAGCCTGACCTTCCGAAACAAGGACCGCCTCGAGTCCCACTACCAGAAGCACGGGGTGGGCATGGGATACGCCTCCGCGGAGGACTACCTTGCCGGCGCGAACGCCGTGGTCTCGAACCCGAAGTCGCTCCACAAGACCGAGGCCGAGGACGGCGACGACGTCTACTACCTGGAGTCGACCGGAGAGTTCGTGGTCGTCTCGCGCGACGGGTACATCCGCACGTATTACATCGCCGACAAAGACTACTTCGATAGGCAATAGGAGCTCGCCATGGGTTACGAGTTCGGCGAGCTGCCGTATGCCGCGCTTCTGGGAATCGCGTATCTCTTTATATTGAATATCATCACGCTGATCGTCTACATCGTCGACAAGGCGCGTGCAGGCGGCGGTGCCTCGCGCGTTCCCGAGTCGACGCTTTTGGGCCTTGCCATGGTCGGCGGAGCGGCGGGAGCGCTTCTGGGCATGCTGCTCGTGCGGCACAAGACGCGTAAATGGTATTTTCGGCTCACAGTGCCCGTGCTGCTCGCGGCACAGGTGGCGCTCGTGGTATGGATCGTCTTCTTTGCTCCAGGAATCAGTTAAGATGTTTATGTAGCTTAGACGCAAGCTCTGGTAGAAGCTCGGCGAAGGTCTGCTCACGCGAGGCCTTCTTTAGCTGGCACTCCCAGATCACATGGACCGTCCAGCCGTCGTCGCGCAGCTCCTTGAGGTTCTGCGCGTCTCGCTCGACGTTGCGGGCGAACTTGGCGTTCCAGTACTCGGTGTTCTTGCGCGGGGTCGAGGGATTACAGCGCGGGCAGCGGTGCCAGAAACAGCCGTTGATAAAGATCGCGACCTTGCGCCCCGGCCAGGCGACGTCCGGGCGGCCCGGGACCTTCCATTGGAGCCGGTACCCGGTGAGGCCCGCCGCGCGCAGGCGCTCGCGCACGAGCAGCTCGGGCTTGGTGTCGCGGCCTTTGTTGCCCTGCATGGAGCGGTGCGTGCCGTAGTCGGTGGCGGCAGGCACCCCGCGGCGGGCGAGGTTCGCGGCGAGGGCCTGCTCGGCGGGCGCGGCCGCGAGGCGCGCCTGCGATAAGGCCTCCGACCAGCGCTCGGTTAGCCGCTCGACGTCCCAAGCGGCGTTCGCGGGGCTCGTGGAGGGC
>NZ_DAWEMK010000222.1:0-1172 GCF_052362415.1 Paratractidigestivibacter sp.
GGCCCGACCGCCCGCACCCGCAAACGCGCCGAACGCCAGTTATCACCGTATGGAAACGGGCAGGACACACTACTTTGCCATGCTAAAGCAACACGTGTACCCCGCGAGAAAGAGGCGCCATGGACTACTACCAGCGAGCTTGCGAGCTCAAGGAAGACACGATCGCCAACCGCCGTCACATCCACACGAACGCCGAGGTGGGCCTCGAGACCCCGAAGACCCGCGCGTTCGTCAAGGAGAAGCTCCGCGAGTACGGCCTCGAGCCGCGCGACTGCGGCCACGGCGTCGTCGCCACCCTGGGCTCCGGCTCCCCCGTCATCCTCCTGCGCGCCGACATGGACGCGCTGCCCATGCCCGAGGAGAGCGGCGAGCCCTTCACCTGCCCGGACGGCGAGCACGCCCACGCCTGCGGCCACGACTTCCATGTCGCCATGCTCCTCACCGCTGCGCGCATGCTCAAGGAGACCGAGGGCGACCTCAAGGGCACGGTCAAGCTCATGTTCCAGCCCGCCGAGGAGACCTTCGAGGGCGCCAAGGACATGATCGCCGCCGGCGTCCTCGAGGACCCCAAACCCGACGTCGCGCTCGCCTACCACGTCGCCCCCGGCCAGATGCCGGTGGGCATCTTTATGTACAACGACAAGAACACGATGATGTACTCGGTCGACGGCTTCCGCATCGAGGTCAAGGGCAAGGGCTCCCACGGCGCCTACCCGCAGCGCTCCATCGACCCCATCAACGCCGCCGTCCACATCTATCTCGCGCTCGAGGCCATCATGGCCCGCGAGGTCGACCCGACCGCCGCGGCCGTGATGACGGTCGGCAAGTTCGACGCCGGCACCGCCGCCAACATCATCCCCGACACCGCCGTGCTCGAGGGCACCATCCGCGCGAACGACAAAGACGCGCGCGAGCTCATGGTCCGCCGCATGAGGGAGGTCGCCGAGGCCACCGCAGCCGCGTACGGCGCGACGGCCGAGGTCACCCCGCTCTCCGATGTGCCGCCCCTCGTGTGCGACCCCGAGCTCACCCGCGAGTTCGTTGGTTACATGAACGAGACGGGCATCCCCGGCCTCACCCCCTACCCCGGCATCCAGGCCTCGGCCTCCGAGGACTTCGCCACCATCGCCGAGCAGGTCCCCTCGACCTTCATGTACCTCTCGGCGGGCTAC
>NZ_DAWEMK010000223.1:0-1049 GCF_052362415.1 Paratractidigestivibacter sp.
AGAGCTCGCCGGCCTTGCCCTCGACGGCGTTGACGAAGGCCTCGAGGAAGGTCGCGAAGCCGTACGCGCCCGAGTCGACGACGCCGTTCTCCTTGAGGACGGGCAGCAGGTCGGGGGTGCGGGCCACGGACTCGTAGGCCTCGACCACGAGGGCGTCGAGCATCTCGAGCGTGGTGATCTTGGTCTTCTCGAGCTTGTCGGCCTTCGTCGAGATGTCGCGCAGGACGGTGAGGATGGTGCCCTCGACGGGCTTGCGGACCGCCTTGAAGGCGACCTTCACGCCGCGGCGCCACGCGCGGGCGATGTCGGCGGGCGTCGGGTCCTCCTGGTTCTTCGCCTCGCAGAGGCCCTCGGCGATGCCGCGAAGGATCTGCGAGGTGATGACGCCGGAGTTGCCGCGGGCGCCCATGAGGGAGCCGTGCGTGATGGCCTTGGCGATCTGTTCCATGGAGGCGTCGGCGGGCAGCGCCTGGACCTCCTTGACGACGGTGCCCAGGGTGAGCGACATGTTCGTGCCGGTGTCGCCGTCGGGCACGGGGAAGACGTTGAGCTTGTTGACGTCCTCGGCCTTGTCGGCCAGGGCCTTTGCGGCCACGGGGAAGCAGGTGCGGATGACGTTGGCGATCATCTTTTGGAAACCTCGGTTCGTTGAATCGGTCAGTCTCGGCGCGGGGCTAGCGCGCGACGCGAAGGCCCTCGATGTGGACCTTGACGTCCACGTCGGCGAGCTCGGCGATCTGCTTCAGGATGAAGCGGACGGAGCTCGTGAGGTTGCTCACGACGGAAGACATGTTCACGCCCTGCTCGACGATGACGTGGAGGTCGAGCTTGACCTTGCCGTCGGCGGCGGACACGTCGATGCCCTTGCGGAGGCGGTAGGACGGAAGCAGGCGGACGACGCCGGTCTGGCCGTCGATCTCGGCCATGCCCACGACGCCGTAGCACTCGAGGGCGGCATAGCCGGCAAGGTCGGCGATGACGTCGTTGGACACCTTGAGCGTTCCCGGAATTGCACCAGACATGAGGTCTCCTCTCGCGGAAGTGCTCCG
>NZ_DAWEMK010000224.1:0-1027 GCF_052362415.1 Paratractidigestivibacter sp.
GGCCGAACTTGCGTCCTTCGCGCCACAGGCGGGCGAAGTACTCGACCACCGTCGGGTGCGCGAAGAGGCTCTGCACCTCGTCGATGTAGAGCCAGGTGTAGTTGGGGCGCGGCGGCGTGACCATCACGCGGTTGCGCACCATCTCGAGCGCCGTGATCATGCCGAACACGCGCATGTTCTGGCCGAGGCCGTGCATGTCGATGTTGGTGATGCGGTTGTCGAGCGCCACGTTGCTCTGGCCGTTGAAGAAGGAGAACGCGCCCTTCACGTAGCGCTCGTAGCGCAGCGCGATGTCGGCGGCCTCGGGCTCGGGCTGAGCGAGCAGCGCCGCGTGGAAGTCGCCGAGCGTGGGCAGGCGGCCGTCCTTCGCGCACTCCCGGTACGCCTCGCCGACGCAGCGGGCGATGATCGAGCGGTCGCGCTCCGGCAGGCCCTCGCGGCCCTCGGCCATGAGCGCGCTCGAGAGCGCGAGCACCGCGTCGGTCTTGTACGCGAGCTTGGCGGCGTCGGCGCGGTCCGCGACGTCGGCGGTGTCGAGGGGGTTGAGCACCGCCGAGCATCCCGGGGCGAGCTCGACGTTCGCGCCGCCGAGCGCGCCGACGAGGTTGCCGTACTCGCCGGCCGGGTCGAAGATCACGACCTCGTCCTCGGGGTGCGCGAGCACGGTGTTGGTTATCTCGCGCTTCACCGAGAAGCTTTTGCCCGAGCCGGGCTTGCCGCACACGAAGCCCATGGGACTCGCCAAGCGCTTGCGGTCGCACAGCACCAGGTTCCCGCTCTCCTTGGACTGCCCATAGTAGCCTCCGCCCGCCTCGTCGAGGCTCTGGCTGGCGAAGGGCATCTGCATGGCCACCTGCCCCGTGGTGAGGTAGCGGCTCACGGTGACGTGGTTGTCACCGAGCGGGAGCACCGAGTTGAGAGCCTGGCGCTGCCGGAAGTGGAGCGGCTCGAGGCCGATCGTGCAGCCCTGCGCGACGCTCGTCACCTGCTGGACGCGGCGGTCGAGCTCCTCGAGGCTGTCGGCCCA
>NZ_DAWEMK010000225.1:0-1015 GCF_052362415.1 Paratractidigestivibacter sp.
GACCATGGTGGCAACGATCAGCACCATGGGGTTGATCTTCTTGGACAGCAGCCAGTAGTACAGCCAGAAGGCGATCATGCCGAGCATGCCGGGCATGATGCCGTCCAGGATGTCCTGGAGGGTCTGGGCGTCCTCGCCCGAGCCGATGGCCACCGGGATGCTGGCCCAGAACATGTCCTTGCACATGGCGCCCACGACCATGACGCCCACGATGCCCACGCAGGTCATGATCTTCTGCATGAGGCCGGTCCTCTGGGCCTCGTCCAGGAAGCCCACGCCCAGCTCGTAGCCCTTGACGGCGCCCCAGACGCGCAGCGCGAAGCCGGGGACGTTGTAGATGAGCAGGAAGGCGATGGGGCCGAAGGGGTTGCCGGCCTGGCACAGGCTGATGCCCACCGCGGCGGCGACCACGCGCAGCGTCGACAGGAAGATGGAGTCGCCGATGCCGGACAGCGGGCCCATGAGGGCGGCCTTGACGTCGTTGACGCTCTCGGGCTCGATCTCGCCGCGGGCGACCTTCTCCTCCATGGCCATCGCGATGCCGCCGACGAACGGGGCGAACTGGACGGTGATGTTGAAGAACGCGCAGTGGCGGTGCAGGGCCTCGGCGTAGTCGTCGGGGCGGCCGGCGTAGATCTTCTTGAGCATGTTGGCGACCATCAGGCAGAAGGCGATGTTCATCTGCTTGTAGTAGGTCCAGGAGAACTCCATGCCCAGGGCGCCGACGTTGACGGCGCTCTTGACGAGGTCGGAGCGCGTGATCTTGTTCTCGGGACTAGAAGTCATCGTCCTCATCCCCTTCCGCGGAGAGCTGGGGCTGGGCTCCGCCCAGGCCGAGCAGGTCGAACTTGTCGATGCCGATGATGATGGCGATCAGGGCGACGCCCAGGACGGGCACGTTGGCGTAGGAGCACAGCAGGAAGCCCAGGAAGTAGAAGGGCACGAGCTGCTTGGTGAGCACCAGGCGGCCGAGCATGGCGAAGCCCATGGCAGGCAGGATGTTGGCGGCAACGCC